>JANOXW010000842.1:0-2939 GCA_031418635.1 Acidobacteriota bacterium | reverse complement strand
TTCCCATCACGGTCAACGACTGTAAGCCTGTTCCCGCATTGACGTGATCTACCGTTACTGTTCCCGGTCCACTCGTGATACCGAATGAAACAATTCCGCCTGGGAATAAGTTGCCTTCCGTAACAGTCGTCGTCGGTGTGCAAGTATCTGCACATCGCGCTCTGATGTTTGCCGCGTGGAACGTGCTGGCTGCTCGCAACATGAAATCAACTCCCAAGCCCGGATTGATCGGCGTAAATGTTACCACTACCGGCATTTGTGTTCCGGGCGTAAATGCCGGGATATTCACAATCGCATTGACTGGTGTTCCAACTACCGTTAGTGATTGCAGTCCAGTTCCGGCGTTGACGGAATCAACCGTTACTGAACCCGGTCCACTGGTAACACCAAAGGTCACGATACCACCCGGAGCTAAATCTCCCTCTGTAACGGTCGTGGTTGGAGTGCAGACATTGACCGGAGTCGGTGTCGGTGTCGGCGTTTGAGCCTGGGCTGTCGTGGTTGCAATCAAACCGAGAGCGACTAATGCAAATGTCAGCATCAGAGCCATAAAATTGTTTCGTCTGTTTGACGAAATTAAAGTTTTTGAAATATTCATCTTTAGATCCTCCCTTGTACTTGTAATGTTTGTCTTTTAACCTCTAAGACATAAAATCGTGGCAAACAGTCAAAATAAAAGTTTTAATTTCGACTATATCTGTTTGAAAAGTAGGTTAACCGTTACGCCGCCACTATGTTTGCCGTCACACGTGTGTTTTCTACACTCGCTTTCTCTAAAATTAACTGAAATATCAACTAATTTATACTGAAACAATCAGCACGTTGCCAACCGAACAGCTGGAATTTGGCGATAACTTTTCAAACAGTTGCTGAACAAAATAATTATTGTAATGCTGTGTTAAAGACCAAATGTTTTGTCCTCAACTTTATAAGCAATAATACTTTAAACAAAATTCAGCAAGATTGATGTTAAATTACATTTTTATAAAAATCAAGTGTTTTTTTTAACATTTTCTAAAATAATAAGTTTTAGACACCAATCCGATAAAACAACGGCTTTTGTTTGTCCGACGAAGGCTCTCGTTTGTTCGACGAAGGTTATTTTTTGTCTGACGAAGAGTTTGGTTTTTATAATCAGCATCTTGGTTTTTATAACAAAAGCCTTAGTTTTTGCGGCGAAGGCTTTGGTTTTGGCGACGAAGGCTTTGGTTTATCGAATTATGGTTGTTATTTCTTGAATTGTCGGCTACACTCATCGGGCTTAATCGCTAGGGTTCTTGCAAAGTCGTAACGCCAGCGTCTCGGTGGCTGTGCCGCCGTCCGTCTCGGCGGCGCAAGGTTGGGTTGTGAGAAGATTAAGTTTAACTCAAACTTGAATTTAAGCAGACTAAGCGCGAGGGCGAGACGCACCTCGCGGACAGCAACCGAGACGGATGGCGTTACCTTTTTCTGACTTTACAATCGCCCTATGCTACTGACTTTTTGATTTTGAATAATTCGCTTATTCCTGTTCAAATAAGTTATGTATGGATAATCTTGTGTTTTCAAATATGTTACATCGTCCGGCACGCACAATAGTTAGTGTGTTGGGGATTGCTATCGGCGTTTTGCTGATTGTTTTTACCGTCGGTTTAGCGAACGGTTCGATGCGCGAGAAAGCCGGACGCGAGGCGAATGTCGGCGCGGAAATCTTTTTTCGCGCTTCGGGAAGTGTCGGGATGAGTGGTTCGGAATCTTTTCGCCTGCCGGTTGCGATGGCACACGACATTGAAAAAATCGAAGGCGTTAAAACCGTCATTCCGATTGCTCAAAACAGCGTTTCGGCGGACGATAGCAATGTCGGAAGCCGTCTGGTTGACGGCGTAATGTTTGACGAATACGCCGCTGTCGCCGGATTGAAAATCATCGAAGGACGCGCATTTACAGAAAATAGCGACGAGGCGATTATTGATACGGGTTGGCAAAGACAGACGCGGATGAAGGTCGGCGATAATCTAAAACTTTATGAGCGCAACTTTAAGATTGTCGGAACGTATGAACCTGCCGCCGGTGCGCGAGTGAAAATTTCTTTGGCAACAATGCAAAATCAACTAGGCGGCGAAGGCAAAGTTACCGCGTTTCTGGTCAAAGTCAAAGACGGTTTCACACCCGAACAAGTTGCCGAAAACTTGCACAATCAATTTCCCGACAATCAAATTATCTTGACCAAAGACTTGGAAGAACTGTATTTATCGAGCGTTCCCGCACTCGGAATTTTTCTCAACGTCGTCATCGGTGTCGCGGCGGCAATCAGCGCACTCGTCGTTTTGCTGACGATGTATACGACCGTTACCGAAAGAACGCGGCAAATCGGGATTATGAAATCGCTCGGAATGAGCAACACGGGAATCGGCTGGATTATTACGCAAGAAGCACTTTTACTAAGTTTATTAGGCATCGTCAGCGGTATTGTTATGACAATTATCTTGCGGTTTTTGCTGATGCGCGTTACGACGCTGAATATCGAATTAGACCCGATGGTAATAACGCTTGTGTTAATCATCGGACTCGTCGGCGGCGCACTCGGCGCACTTTATCCAGCACTTCGCGCCGCAAGACTCGACGCAGTTGAGGCGTTGAGTTATGAATAGTCCAAAGTCCAAAGTCCAAAGTTTAAGTTGTTATTTCAAGTTAATGTGAAACACAAAATCTTATCTTTAGATAGACTTTGGGTTTTAGACTTTGGGTTTTAGACTTTGGACTTTGGACTTTGGACTTTGGACTTTATTTATGAACAAATTACTAACCGACAGCAAATTGGCGTTTATCGGTTGCGGTGTGATGGCGGAATCAATCATTGCGGGACTTTTGCGGATGAAATTGGTTGAGCCGACGCAAATTGTCGCATCGCATCCACGAAGCGAAAGACGCGCTGAGAAAAGCCAAGCTCAGCGCGGGGT
>JANOXW010000841.1:0-11717 GCA_031418635.1 Acidobacteriota bacterium | reverse complement strand
GCGCCCTTGCTGACGCGCACGCTTCTGCCCTTTTTTCGCTTCACGCATCGTTAAAAACTCTCGCATTTTGGAGTGTTGCATCTTTACTGCGTTTCATCCGTAAAAACCATATAACACCTGAACTTGCCGACAGCAAACCCGATATTATAGTCAAACTTTCCGGTGTGATACGATACATCGCCAAACTTGCCACATAACTCGAAAGCGAAAACATCGTAATCTCTGCGCCGCGGTCAAGTGTTGAGATTCGTCCACGAATATAGTCCGGCAAACTGCGCTGAAACATCGTTTCCTGCACCGCATACTCCACGCCGACAATCGCCCGCGAAACAAACGTGAAAACCATAAACAACCACAAACCCGGCGCAAAACCCGCGAGGGCAAATAAAATCCCGTGAACAATCAGCGTCCAACCGATAAAAGGTTTGTTCAGATTTTTCAAATCGAGAAAGGTTGAAACACGATGGGCAATCAACATTCCAAGCGAAAGCCCGAAACCGCTTGCTGTCCAAAGCAAAGCCACCGCTAAATCAGCATTCCAGTTTTCTTTTTGAGCAAAAACAATGCCACCCATGCGCTCGAAAACGACGTTGATGGCACCGCCGCCCGTCGCCCAAATCACGTTCATAATCAAAATAGTCAATGCCAAATGATTTTGCAGTGTATAGCGAAAACCTTCTTTTAATTCATTAACAAATGTTTCTTTTTCTTTATCTTCTTGCCTGACTTCCTTCACCGAATCTTCGGGAATTAGCCACACCGAATAAGCCGAAATTGCAAAAGAAACGGCGTTGATAATAAAAGCAATTTGGTAGCCGAAAATCGCCGCCGCCCAACCGCCAAGTGCCGAACCTATTGCCATCAGCAAAAACCTTGAAGAAAACATCAACGCTGTTCCTGCTAATAATCCGTCTTTGCCCGTCAAGTTTGGTGTTGCAGCATTTTTCGCGCCTTCAAAAAACGCGCCGAAGGTGGAAAGCACAACAGTAGCAAGATATGCAATCCACAAATTACTTTCGTTCGTTACCAGCAAAAATGTCAGTGCGACAAAGACGCGGATCAAATCGGAAAAAATCATCACTTGCCGCCGCGAAAAGCGGTCAACAAATGTTCCGGCAATCGGTGAAAACAGCGCAAACGGCAACAACCGACAAACGAATAAAATCCCAGCCGCCGCCGGTGAAGCATCCGACACGAGGCGCACAAGTCCTAAACCAGCGATGAAGTTAAACCAATTTCCGAGTTCAGAAACGACTTGTCCCCACAACAAATTTCGGAAATTCCGATTTCCGCGTATCAATTGTAAATATGTCAGATTCATATCAATTTTGGATTTTGGATTTTGGATTTTGGATTTACAAAATACTTTAAATCAGTTTTGGATTTCTTCCTTAAATTTTAATTCTTCTTGCGAAATATATTTTCCCATCTAATTCCGCTTCAATTTCAATCCAAAATCCACAATCTAAAATCCAAAATTAAAAAAGCCGTCAGGCTAGAAACCCAACGGCTTTTGCCACAAAGATAAAATAAATTTTAAGTTCCGGTAAAATTCGGGGCGCGTTTTTCAAAAAATGCCATAACGCCTTCCTTGAAATCGTTTGACTTACCCGATTCGATTTGACATTCGTGTTCAAGCGCGAGTTGTGCCTTTAAATCATTAGAAAACGTAGCATTAAGCATCTGCTTGATGCGTCCGACAGAACCGGTCGGGGCAAGCGCAAGTTTTTTTGCCATCAGCAGTGCTTCGCTCATTAAATTTTCCGCCGTTGTCACGCGATTTATCATACCGATTGCAAACGCTTTTTCCGCCGAAATAGTTTCACCTGTCATAAACATTTCCGCCGCAAGTTTTTCTCCGACCGCTCTCGGCAAGAAAAAACTGCCGCCGCAATCAGGCGAAAGTCCGATGCGAACAAAAGCCTCATTGAAACTCGCATTTTCCGCCGCAAAAACAAGGTCGCAAGCCAAAGCAAAATTTGTTCCCGCGCCCGCGCAAACGCCTTGCACCGCCGCTAAAAAAGGAATCGGCGTTTCGCGGATGAGCAAAATTACCTTGTGCAAAGCCTCTAACGGACTTTCCAAAAATGCTTCGATTTTGCCTTCTTTTTGCCACATCGCTTGCATTTCGCGCAAATCGCCACCTGAACAAAAAGCTCGTCCTTCGCCCGTTAAAACAACGCATCGCGCCTTGTCTGCAATAGCTTTTTCAAACGCGAGACGCAAATCTTTGCTCAACCCGAGCGAAAGCGCATTCAAGGCTTCGGGACGATTCATCGTAACCGTCGCCACCATTTCATTTAATTCATATTTGACAGTTTCCATTGAGTTTGTTGAGTTTGTTGAATTTGTTGAGTTTAAGAGAAGATTTAATTCTCAATAACCTCAACGAACTCAACAAATTAATTTAAGCGGATCGCACCCGCGATTTATTTGCCTGATGACAATCCCTGCACAACACAGAGCGTCCGACTTTTGGCTGAAATGGAACGTGAGCGTGTTTGCCGCAATGGTCGCAGACAATTTCAAAGCGCGTCGGCGCATTTTCCCGCAATGCCGCTTTTTTTGAACGACATTTCAGACACCTTTGCGGCGACATCATATTTCGCTCATAAAACATCGCTTGTTCCTTTTCAGTAAAAACGAACTTTTCTTTACACTGCACGCACGGTATTTCTATGTCCGGCATAGATTTTCTCTCCTTCTAAATTTTTCAGGGGCATTGTGCAGAAGTGTAGCATAAAAGATGTACCTTTTTATAATTATCTGAATCATTAACTATATTTGAGCAAAAAATACTTTACGCAATAAATTATAAACCCAACATAATAAATGGCTTTACACGATCAACAGCATATTCTGGTTTTTTCGGACTTACCCTTTAGGTGAAAATGATTTCCTTTCTCTTTTTGCAATGTTGGATAAATCCCACTTCATTTGCATTTCTCAAAACACTTGAATCCAAAAATAAGGATCAATAACGGCTTTGTTGCATAAATAGCCACGGAAACGATATTTTTTGTAGAATTGATGTTTGAAAAAGAAAAATACAAAAAAATCGAAGCTGAAAACTCCGAAGTCTGTGCAGACTTATCGTGTCCGTAACTGGAAAGAGTATAACAAATCTCCGGTTAATCGTGGAAATTTGACGATTTGGATTTCTGACGAGGCGATGGCTGCTTGGTATGAGTTGGAGAAGAGCGGCAATCGCGGCTCATCCATAACTTATTCAAAATTAGCGATCGGAGCCTGTTTGATGGTCAAAATGTTGTTCAAACTACCGCGCGTGCCATACCGAGGGATTTGTCAATTCGTTGTTTGGGATGATGGGATTGGCGAGTTTATCGCCTGATTACACAACGCTTTGCCGGCGATTGTCATCATTAGAGGTGAAGTTGCCGTTACGGAATTTGAGTGAGAAATTGCATTTGTGGATAGATTCGACGGGCGTGAAAGTGTATGGCGAAGGCGAGTGGAAAGTTCGCACGCACGGCTGGAGCAAAAGGCGGACGTGGCGCAAACTACATTTGGCGATTGATGTCGAAACACAACAGATAGTGGGAGTCTGTGCGACTTCAAATGCGGTGGATGATGCCGCCAAAAGTTGAAGATTTGCTCAGTCAAGTGCCGGACGGAATTGAAGTTGAAGAAGTCAGTGCAGATGGAGCATATGATAAACGGAAAACTTATAATGCGTTGAACAAACACGGCACACGAGCGATCATTCCGCCACGCCAGAGTGCGAAGATTTGGCAGCACGGAAACTTAAAAAAGGAGCGGCATATTCGAGATGAGAATTTGCGAAGAATCAGAAAAGTCGGGAGAAAAAGTTGGAAAATAGAGTCCGGCTACCATCAAAGAAGTTTGGCAGAAACCTGAGTCTTTCGCTACAAACAGACGTTTGGAGCGGAAGTTTCATCGCGCAAAGAAGAAAATCAGTTCAATGAAATGAAGCTAAAATGTCAAATCTTGAACTTGATGAACTTCTGTGGAATGCCGCAGAGTGAAAAAGTAACAATTTAATCATTGTTACTCAAAGAGAGATTTGGCTGTTTTCTTATTTATGCAACAAAGCCCAAACTCTTTATAAGGTAAAAATATAAATGGTAACTTCAGCGAATGATTTGGGCGATTTATACGCGGACAGCGTTAGTAAATCTAAAATTTGGCAAGTAATCAGCGCGTCGTCGGTCGGGACGATGATTGAATGGTATGATTTTTATATTTTCGGTTCGCTCGCCGGAATAATTTCGCCGCTTTTTTATCCGCCGGGCAACGATACTTTTGCGTATATCGCTTATCTGGCGACGTTTGCTGTCGGATTTATCGTGCGTCCGTTCGGTGCGTTGTTTTTCGGGCGCATCGGTGATCTTGTCGGACGAAAATATGCCTTTTTGGTAACACTTTTGATAATGGGCGGCGCGACCGCAATCATCGGATTTTTGCCGACTTATGAACAAATCGGCATTGCCGCGCCGATTATTTTGCTTTTAATCCGTGTTTTCCAAGGTTTGGCTCTCGGTGGCGAATACGGCGGCGCGGCGGTTTATGTCGCGGAGCATGTTCCTGACAACAGGCGCGGTTTTTACACTTCGTTCATTCAAATCACGGCAACTTTGGGTTTGTTCGTTTCACTTTTTGTGATTCTCGCTGTGCAAAATACAATGAGTGCTGAACAATTTGCCGGAAAGAGTGGAAGTTTTGCCGGTTGGCGCATTCCGTTTTTGATTTCGATTTTTCTTGTCGGCATCTCGCTTTACATTCGCTTAAAAATGAAAGAATCGCCGATTTTTCAGCACGTTAAAAGCGCGGGAATGACTTCGGCAAGTCCACTAATCGAAGCATTTACAAAGTGGAAAAATTTAAAAATCGTCTTGATTTCACTGTTTGGTGCAACCGCCGGTCAAGGCGTTGTTTGGTATACCGGACAGTTTTACGCGCTTTTTTATATGCAGTCCATTTTGAATATTGATAAAACTTCGGCAAATTACATTATTGCCATCGCGCTTCTATTCGGAATGCCGTTTTTTGTGTTCTTCGGCGCATTGTCGGACAAAATCGGGCGCAAATGGATAATTATGCTCGGTTTATTGCTCGCCGTTCTGACATACATTCCGATTTACAAAGCGATGCAAAAAGTAGCCGGTTCAAATGTCATAACCGCAACTTCGGAAGCCGACAAAGTTACGGGCGCGATAAAATTGATACCGAAATCAATGGACGCAAGCGGCATTTTGATTGATGCGCCGAAGGCTTTGCCTTACACGAATTTCGCGGATTTATTATCAAATAAAACAGCTTGGATATTGATTTTATTGATTTTTATCCAAGTGATTTGGGTAACGATGGTTTACGGTCCGATTGCCGCGTATTTGGTCGAAGCGTTTCCCGCGAAAATTCGCTACACGGCACTTTCATTGCCGTATCACATCGGCAACGGCGTATTCGGCGGACTTTTGCCACTTATCGGCTTGTCAATTATAGCTTCGACGGGAAATATCTACGCCGGACTTTATTATCCGATGATTGTCGCCGGCATTACCTTTGTCGTCGGTTCTTTACTTTTGAAGGAATCGCGCAACGTGAAAATTTGGGAAGAAATCGGAGTCGAACAAATAAAACCGACGCTTGATGCAGGCGAAGCGGCAGATGATATTTAATCAAACTTGTGCCAATATCAATTTATTATGTCATCAGAATCATTAAATCCGCTATTACGGTTTCAAAATCACGTCGGCATCAAATTTCAACTTTATAACAGTTTGTTTTTGTCGCTGCCGTTTGACCGGATTGAAAAAACCGGCATCTTGCTCTCGCTTTTTTCAAGCAATTGCGAAGAAGCATATACGGCGCATAAAAGTCCACTGCAAATTGTTGACGAGTTTTTCAACCACCACACTTCAATTACAAGTGAAGAAGAAAGATTAGATTTACTTTTTCGCTTTGTTCAATACGCTGAGCGTCAAGTTGTGTTGTTCGACGCGCTGGAAGATGCGGCGTTTCGGGAAGTCAATGATTTTCAGGGCGCGGGAACTCTCAAGCATTTGGAATCAACCGTTTTGCAGAACAACAAGCAATCCGAATTGGAAGAAAAGCTACGGGATTTTAACGTCAGACTTGTTTTAACTGCACACCCGACACAGTTTTATCCCGGCGCGGTGCTTGGCATAATCAATGATTTAATTCAGATGATTAGGGAAAATAATATTGAAAATATCAATACTTATTTACAGCAACTCGGCAAAACTCCGTTTATCAAGAAGCAAAAACCGACACCGTTTGACGAAGCCGTGAGCCTTATCTGGTATTTGGAAAATGTTTTTTATGCGGCGGCTGGGAACATCGTGTCGGATTTGAGTAATTTTGCCGATGTAAATGTTTCGCCAATCAAAATGGGTTTTTGGTCAGGCGGAGACCGCGATGGAAATCCGTTTGTGAAAGTCGAAACCACCCGACAAGTTGCCGACGCGCTTCACAACTCGATTCTTACTTGCTATTACCGTGATGTGCGCCAACTAAAAAGACGACTGACCTTTGCGGGCGTAGAACCTGTTTTATCGGCATTGGAGCAAAAACTTTATCAAAATATTTTCGAGGCAAAACAGGATTCATCTGTAACAAAGCAAGAAATTCTTGAGCCTTTGATCGAAATCCGTGCCTTACTTCGTTCAAACTACAACGACCTATTCCTCCAATTAGTGAACAATTTAATTTACAAAGTGGAATTATTCGGTTTGTATTTCGCTTCGCTCGACATCCGGCAAGACAGTCGAATACACGCAGATGTGCTGGATTATATATCTCAACAAAGCGACGTTTTACCAAACGATTATAATTTGCTTGACGACGCGCAAAAAATCGAAAGTCTTAGCCGAATCGGGCAAAGCGTGAATGCTGATGAATTTGCCGACGAACTCGTCACAGACACGCTTAAAACAATTGATGCGATTAAAACGATTCAGCGACAAAACGGAGCGCAAGGTTGTGAACGCTATATTATTAGCCAATGCCAAAGCGCACTTAACGCAATGGAAGTTTTCGGTTTGTTTCTGCTTGGCGGTTGGAAGCGCGAGGAAATGACAATTGATATTATTCCGCTGTTTGAAACCGTTACCGACTTAACAAATGCGGCGGAAGTTATGCGGCAATTATACGAAAATCAAATTTACCGCGAACATTTGGCGCGACGGAACGATACGCAAACCATTATGCTCGGTTTCAGCGATGGAACGAAAGACGGTGGTTATTTAATGGCTAATTGGGGAATTTACAAAGCTAAGGACGAACTCACCGAAATTTCTGAAAGATACGGAATCAAAGTTATATTTTTTGACGGTCGCGGCGGTCCGCCGGCACGCGGCGGTGGGAAAACTCACAAATTTTATTCTTCGATGGGCGAAAATGTTTCTAATAAGGCAATCGAACTGACCATTCAAGGACAAACCGTCAGTTCAAATTTCGCCACTGTTGACGCGGCGCAATACAATATCGAACAACTTTTGCACGCCGGAATTTACAATCATATTTTTAATAGCAAACCCGATACTTTTACCGACGATGAAGACGTATTGATGCAAAAGTTGGCGGAAGAAAGTTTTGCAGAATATCAGCGGCTTAAACATCACCCGAAGTTTCTCGATTATCTTTGGCAAGCAAGCCCGTTGCGGTTTTATTCGGAAACCAACATCGGCAGTCGTCCGGCTAAAAGAGGCGATTCCAACAAACTCGAATTAACAGATTTACGCGCCATTCCGTTTGTCGGGGCGTGGAGTCAGCTTAAACAAAATGTGCCGGGTTATTACGGTGTCGGCACGGCTTTGCAGAAAATGGAAGCCGTCGGAAGGCTCGAAGAAGTAACGGAAATGTATAGGAACAATGCTTTTTTCAAGGCTTTGATGGATAACTGCGAAATGGCAATGCAGAAGTCTTTTTTCCCGCTGACAAGTTTTTTATCCGTTCATCCTGTTTATGGTGAATTATGGAACAAAATTCACGAAGAATTTAACCGCACACTTCATTATCTATTACTCATCTCCGGCAAAAGCGATTTGATGAATGATTATCCGGTCGAGAAACAATCAATTCAGATGCGCGAGCGAATTATGTTGCCTTTAACAACCATTCAGCAGTATGCGTTGATTAAAAACCGCGAATTAAACGAGCCAACTAAAACCAAAGAAACATATAAAAAACTAATTATTCGCTGTTCATTCGGCATCATAAATGCCGGAAGAAATTCCGTTTAATGCAAAGGGCAAAAGCCCGTGCGTGAACAAGGACGTAGAACACGCTCTATACCAATTCAAAATGGAAATGACAAAAAACCTGCATAATAATTGAAAATTGATAGTTGAAAAATGCGTCAATCTTGCATTAAATCGGCATTACTTGTTTAAATTATGCTTTTCAGCTAAAACCTGTTCGACCAACTCGACGCTTTTTCTCATGCCTTCGGCTGTATCCGTGTCTTGCAATTTTGTTTCGCCTTGTTTGCAAACACGGTAATGCTCGTCAAAATCAGACCATTTTTCCTGCATTGCCAGCGTGTAGGCGAGTTGGCATTCGGCGACGAAAATCGTGTAATTATCTTCCTTGTAATGCAGGCGAAAAACCGGCAGCATTTCGCGCAAATATCTTTCGCCGATTTCATATTTGTTTTCCGTCGTCAGGGGAAATACGCCGTTTCGATACTGTTCGTGATATTTTTCGGCTATGTCGGGCATCATCAAACGATTTGTATAATCGGCAAGCATATACGGCAGATTGAGATTCTGCGGATTCGTTTCGCGCATCATATTTATTGCCTCCATCAAATATGTCGCCCGATCTTTTTCCTCGACACCGCCGCACCAATAAAGATAAACCATATCTTTGGCAACGAGTTCGTGCCGTTCGCCGTAAAACTGCCGCCGCAGTTCGAGGGCGCGGCGGATGTGGTCAAGAGCCTTTGCTATGTATTGTTTGCTTCGCTCGTTTATTGCAACACCATATCTATCGCGGATTGCGACAGAGGCAAAAGTCTCAGCGAATTTATGATGCAGTTCCGCTTGAATGTCGGCTTGTCCGGCAAAATCCGTATCAATTTTATCGCTCAAATCATCCATCGCCTCAATAACCTTCGTATCGCCTTTAAACCTCGCGCCTTCGGCATACCAATGCGGATTGGCGTAAGAAAAAACTTTCGACATATACGCCGTGATTTTTTTCGCTTTTGCTTCTTCCATTTCGGCTTGATGTTGCGCTTCGACCGCCATTTGTGCTTGCGCGTGTGCTACGCTTGCTTGCCAAATTGCTATCGAAATTCCCGTAATCAAACTGACAAAAATAAATGCCGTCGCTAAAACCGCGATTTTATTACGCCCGTAAAACTTGCTTGCCCGATACGCCAAAGTTGCGGGACGCGCCAAAACCGGCATTCCGTCAATAAATCGCCAAATATCCGCTGAAAACTGCTCCACCGTTTGATACCGCAGTTCGGGTTCTTTGCGAAGCGATTTTAAGATGATATTGTCGAGATCACCCGTTAGCAATTTTGGATTTTGGATTTTGGATTTTGGATTTTCTGTCTGACCGCTGACTATTGCCGAAGGCATTGCGGGTTCGGTTTCGGTAATTATTTTTAGAAGTTCGCCGTTTGTTTTTCCTTTCAAGTCAAACGGCAATGTCGCGGTTAAAAGTTTGTATAAAATCACGCCTAAAGAATAAATGTCGGTGGCAGTCGTTACACTTTCGCCTTTGATTTGTTCGGGCGAAGCGTATTCGGGAGTCATTGCGCCCAGATTGGTTAAAGTGTTTTCGTCGGTTGATTCGACATCGAGCAGTTTGGAAATGCCGAAATCGAGCAGTTTCGGTTCGCCGTTTTTGGCAACAAGAATATTCGACGGCTTCAAATCGCGGTGAATTATTAAATTGCGATGAGCAAAAGAAACTGCATCGCAAACTTTATTAAAAAGTTTCAAACGCTCATTGAGCGAAAGCGCATTTTCGCGGCAAAACTTATCAATCGGCGCACCCGCAATATATTCCATCACGAGATACGGAACACCGTCATCGGTTGTGCCGGCATCAAGCAAGTGGGCGATGTTCGGATGCGAAAGCGCGGCGAGTATTTCTTTTTCGCGCTTAAAATGTTGGCGAACTTTTTCTGTATTAAATTCGCGCCGAAGCATTTTAACCGCAACTTTCTGCTCAAATTTTCCGTCGCATCTGTCAGCGAGATAAACCGCGCCCATTCCGCCGTAGCCGAGTTCGCGGATAATTTTATAATTACCGATTTTTTGTTCAAGCAACGTATTTTTCGCACTCTTTTCTTCAAAAAGTTCGCCCGTAAAACCGCTTGCCGAAACCAACATAAACTTGGCGGCTTTTTCTTCAAAGGTAAGCAGCGAGTTAATTTCAGCTTTTATCTCATCCGACAAGGCTGATTTACGAAAAAAATCTTCGCGCTCAAAAGCCGTAAGTGTCAGAACATCCTGCAAACTTTGTTTGATGGTTATCCAATTTTCCGCTTTCATAACTTTTCGGATTTTACTACTAACTTTTGATTGACGCTAAAAGTTCGTGGCATTTTTTTGTTTGCGGAGCGTTTTCGCCGACTGATTCGACAAACTCTTTTTCTGATTCGGTCAAAACTTGTTTGGCTTCGGCAAATTTCTTTTGGGCTATCAAAGTTTCACCGAGCGATCTTTTGGCGGTGGCAATATCGGCGTTTGGCGATTCGAGAAATTTGGGATATGAAGCCACGACTTCGCGTATAATTTTTTCGGCTCTTTCGGCTTCACCCGTTTTCGTCAAAATATTTGCCAGCACGTTTTCCGCGTATAATGTGTATAAATTCGGTTTTTCGGGAACGACTTTTCCGATGACTTTTAAAACTTCATCAATCTCTGCGCGGGCTTTCGTGTAATCGCCTTGAAAATAGTAAAGTTCGGCAATTTGCTTGCGTGTCATTGCGGTTTGGACGGTTTCTTCGCCGAGAGTTTTCTTGAAAATGTTATATGCCTGTTGAATATTCTCTTGCGCTTCGTCGTATTTTTCCAACCTTTTATAAACTCTGCCGAGGTCATAATAGCTATTGGCAATTTCCGGGCGCGGTTTATCCGTTAATTTGTTTCCTTCTTCAATATTTGCCTTGTATAACTGAATCGCTTCTTCGATTTTTCCCTGTTCGACTAAAAAATCGCCGAGATCGCCTCTGCTATTTATTCTCATCCAACTATCCTGACCTTCTAACGTCAAACTGTATTGCAAACCTTCACGAAGCAGATTTTCGGCTTCGACAAGTTTTCCCTTTTTGAGTAGTGAACTTGCCAGATCGCTCAAAGCTATTGTCAGCCACTTTTTATTTTCTGCATTTTTATCGAGATTTGCACGAAAATACGCGACTGATTCGGCAAAAATCGGTTCGGTATCTGCCTCAGTTCCTTCATAATCGGTCAATCCGCCCAAAATCAATTTGACCTGCATTTTTTTTGAAGAATCTTCCGGCGAAAACTGTGAAAATTTTTCCAGTGCTTTTTCTAGTTGCGCCTGCGCTTTTTCAAATTGTCCTTGTCCCATATAGGTTTTGCCGAGCGTATAATGAATTTCCGCTTGAATTTCGGGTTGTCCGGCAAGATCGGTTTCGACCTTTTGTGCCGCTTCGTCAATGGCTTGAGCGATAGTTGCGTGAAGATTACTGTCGGGATTTGCCGAAGAAATCAAGTATGGATTGGAAA
>JANOXW010000840.1:0-15550 GCA_031418635.1 Acidobacteriota bacterium | reverse complement strand
GTCCAAGAAATCTTAGACGGCAAGCGAATGAATCTGCCGTTGATGGAAGAAGTTACGAAACGGGCGCAAAAGGCGAAAACGGATAATCAGGCGGGTTTGTTTTCAGATTAAAATTCAATGGCGGATGGTCATCGAAGATGACAAACATTATAGCCTAGCGAGAATCGCTAGGACAAGATGAGATTAAAATCCGTCGCTGAAGGCGACGAACAAACGACAATCGGATGTTTGTCGCTTTCAGCGACACGGTTTTTGATTCAATCAACATAGGGTTTCATTCGTTTCACTCATTTCACCCTATGCTATATTGTTTATCGCCGTTGGCGATTTAAATCGGAAACTATTAATTATTGCCATTGGTGAACTATTAATTATTGCCGTTGGTGATTGTATATTGCCGTTGGTGATTTTAACCGAATAATTATTTATGCCGCAATCATTATTCAAAATATTGGTTCATATTGTTTTCTCGACTAAAAATCGTGCTGACTTGATTGCGCCGGAAATTGAAAACGGTTTATTTGGTTATATGCACGGCATTATCGAAAACAACGGCGCGAAATTGATTATTGCGAATGGCACAGCGAATCACGTTCATTTACTTGTTTCTTTGCCCAAGAAAATTGATGTTCCCGAATTAATCGGTGATATAAAACGCGACAGTTCGAGTTGGATTAAAAAGCAAGATACAACTTTTAATAATTTCTACTGGCAAAAAGGTTACGGCGCGTTTTCCATCGGGCAATCACAGTTTGAAGTTGTCATAAATTACATTAAAAGACAGAAAGAACATCATCAAAAGCAAGATTTCAAAGACGAATATCGCGCTTTATTGAACAAATACGAAATCGAGTATGATGAACGATATGTTTGGGATTAAGATGTTCGTCGCACGGGCGCAGAAGGCGAAGAAAGATAATCAAATCGGCTTGTTTGTTGATGAATAATTGATTTGATGCCGTTTGATGTGAGGAAAATCACGAGTGATTTGTCGTAAACCACGCTTCATCTGCGTCAGATCACGCGTGATTTGGCTCAGATCACGCCTCGTTTATGACAGATTACGGGTGATTTAAGTCAGATGAAGCGTGATTTGAGCAAGATAACTCGTGATATTCGACAAATCACTCGTGATCTGTCATAAATGAGGCGTGATATTTGACAGATACGGTCAATTCTTGATCTCTTACTTTAATAAACATAGATACGCGGCTTCCATAAATAAAATAATAAATCCACAGGAGAAAATAAATGAGATACCCAACGACTGAAAACGAACAACTTGCCTTGGCGATGAACATCGTCAAAGGTTTAACCGATCATACCGATATTTACCCGACACCGCCTATTTTGCCGGCGGCTTTGCAGGCATTGATTGACACTTATCTCGACAAACGCGATGCCTCCGACACGCTTGCTATGCAAACCCGACAGGCAAATCTTGATGAAGCCGTCGCGCTTGAAGCCATTAATGCGGCGAACAAGAGCGATTTGCGATATGCCGAAAATACGGTTAATAACAATAATGAAAAATTGAAATTGCTCAGTTGGGGCGCACCTGCTCCGCCGACTAAAATGCAGATTCCGGGCGCGTCGCGGGCTTTGGAAATCGTCCGGCAAGGCAATGATTGGATTTTTTTGGATTGGAAAGAACCGGCGGACGGCGGCAAGGTCGCGTCGTATAAAATTATGCGAAGCGAAAACGGCGGCGAAAGTTGGACCGAAGCCGGATCAAATATCTTGAGCGAATACACGCTCTATAATCAACCGGCGAACAAGCCTCTGCTCTATCAAGTTGTGGCAATGAATCGCGCCGGTTTAGGTATGCCGAGCAACGCCATCAGCGTTACGCTCTAAAGATTTCTACAAATGAAAAAAGCCGTCAAAAGTATAAAATACTCTTGACGGCTTTTTTTACTAAAGTTTATGTGGTGGGGACGGAGAGACTTGAACTCTCATGGGTTTCCCCACATGCACCTCAAGCATGCGCGTATACCAATTCCGCCACGTCCCCAAAATTTAAGTTTTCAAATCAATGATTATTTGTTCGCCGGTGCTTCTGGCGGTTTTGTTTCGTCTGTTTTGCTGTTCGTGTTGCTGGTTTCAGTGTTCACTGCCGCATTTGTATTTGTCGCCGCGTTTGCGTTTGTTTCGACATTCGCATTCGTGTTGGCATTGGCATCAACATTAGCGTTGGTGTTGGCATCGGACGCGGGTGTTGCGTCCACCGGAGATTCACTCGTCGTTTGCAAAACCGACACATTGCCCGTCAAAGCGGGCATTGCTAAAAGTAAAGCCGAAACCATAAAAAGGGTTGCCGCGATAATCGTCAGTTTTGATAAAATCGTCGTTGCGCCGCGCGGTTGAAAAGCCGTGCTGGAGATGTTACTGGTAAAAAGCGCACCGGCATCGGTTTTGCCCGGTTGGAGCAAAACGCTGGCGATCAAAACGAAACAAGAAACAAAAAATAATCCGTATAAAAAATAAACCACTTAAAACCTCTTAATTATAATTAACTATCTTGGCGAAACTTTCCGCCTCTAAACTCGCGCCGCCGACCAACGCGCCGTCAATGTCCGCTTCATTCATCAAATCCTTAACATTGTCGGGTTTAACCGAACCGCCGTAAAGAATTCTGGTCGCGTCGGCAACCGCTTCGTTATGCGTTTCCGCCAATGTTCGCCGAATAAAAGCGTGCATTTCTTGAGCCTGTGCAGGCGTGGCAGTTTTTCCGGTGCCGATTGCCCAAACAGGCTCGTAAGCGATAATAATACGTTCCATATCGGCAACTGTCAAACCGTCTAATGCTCCAATGATTTGCGCCCGAACAATTGTTTCGGCGTTTCCCGCTTCCCTGTCCGGCAACATTTCACCGACGCAGACAATCGCCGTCAAACCGAAGCGAAGACACGCTTTTGTTTTCAAATTAACCGCGTTGTCGGTTTCGCCGTAAAATTGCCGACGCTCCGAATGTCCGATAATTATGTGCGATGCGCCCGTTTCTTTAATCATATCAGCGCAAACTTCGCCCGTCTGTGCGCCGTGTTTCTGTTCGGTTGAGCAATTTTGCGCGGCAACTCTGACGTTTGAACCTTCGAGTCGGTCGCAAACCATCTTCAAAGCCGTAAAAACCGGCGCGATGACAACTTCGCAATGATTCGCATTCGCCACCAAAGATTTCAACGCAACCGCCGTCTCAACCGCTTCGCCGAGCAGTTTATACATTTTCCAATTTCCCGCAATGACCGATTTTCTCATATCGTTCTATTGTTCACCAAAATTTAACCCGATTCAAATTTGTAATCTACTTTGCCAAAAACCTCTCATCAAACATATTTCCGCGCCCTAAAATTCCGTTCGGGTCAAAGGCGCGTTTGATTTCCGCCATTTCGTTCAAAAATCTTTCGCCATACATCGTGTCAAGATAATGCGCTTTGAGTTTTCCGATGCCGTGTTCGGCGGAAACCGTGCCGCCAAGCATCACGGCTTGCGCGATAAAACGTCCGTAAAGATGTTTGGCTTTTACTGTTTCCGCGTCATTTTTCGGCAACAGATTGGCGTGCAAATGATTGTCGCCGATATGTCCGAAAATAACATATTCTAAGCCGCTTTCGTTTAATTTTTGTTTGTAAAATCTTAAAAACGACGCAAACATTTCATCCGGCACAGCCATATCCGTGCCGATTTTGCGTTGTTTGTTCTTTACCACTTTTTCATTGACGGAAACCGGCAAAGCGTGGCGAAAATCGCGCATTTTCGCGTGGTCTTGGTCGTTAGTCGTGAACCAAGAAGCGTCCATTTCGGCGTTGTGCTTTTCTAAAAGTTCATTCCATTGCTCAAACAGCGCATCTTCGGTTTTGTCCGTTGTTTCCTGTTCAAAGAAAATCGCGCCCGCCATATTTTCTGGCGTTTCGGGAAACTTTTCTTTGATAAAAACTAAAGAATTCTCGTCGAAGTATTCGAGCAAAGTTGCGTCAATTGGATTTTGGATTTTGGATTTTGGATTTTGGATTGGATTATTTCTGGTTTCATAAGATATTTTTCGTGCTTCATTCACCAAATTCAGCAAGTCTTTTTCGTCTTTGAAGAAAACGATTCCGCTTAAAAAACCGTTTGGTTTCGGCAAAATTTTGAGTTCGATTTCCGTAATCACACCCAACGTGCCTTCGCTTCCGATAAACAAATCTATCGCGTCCAAATTTTCCGCCGAAAAATAACCCGAAGTGTTTTTGCGCGTGTCCGGTTGATTATAAGTCGGAACTTTGACCTTTATTTTATTGCCGTTTGCGGTGTTTAATTCAATAAAACCATCTTTCGCAAAAATCGCGCCGCGCCTTAAATTTACTAAATCGCCGTTGGTTAAAACAATCTTAAGCCGTTCGACAAAATTTCTGGTTGCGCCGTATTTAAAACTCCTCGCGCCCGAAGCATTCGTGGCGACAGTTCCGCCAATCTGACAACTCCATTCCGTCGGATCGGGCGGATAAAACAGATTCTTTGCATCAACCGCCTTCTGTAAATCGGTCAATAAAACGCCACTTTCGACAATCACCGAATTTTCGTTGAGTTCCTTTATCCGATTAAGTTTTTCAAGCGAAATTATCCATCCGCCAAACGGAATCGCGCCACCGACCGTTCCCGTCCTTGCGCCCGAAATTGTTATCGGAATTTCTTGCGCGTTGGCTTCTTTTAAGATTTCCGCGATTTCTTGCGCCGTTTCGGGGATAAAAAGTTTTTCGGTGTGTCCGCCTCTTAAATTACTCGCGTCAATCAGGTAATTTTCGAGTTCGTCGCGCCTAGTTTTGACTTGCATAGCTAAATTTTCCCTAAATTATTAACCGTTTTCACAACGGTAACTTTATTTTGCACGTTAATCGGCAACTTTTTCAAACCGACAAACAACTATGCTAAAATAATTAATTATGAATGCTGTAACAATAAAACAGGCAAAACAAGGTTTGAAGAAATTAATTCAACAAGTTAATTCCGATGTTGATTCGGTAATCATTGGTGATGATGAAGAAAACCGTGCTGTGTTGATTTCACTCAGCGAATTTGAATCGTGGCGCGAAACTCTCTATCTGCTCTCGAATCCCACGAACGCCGAACATCTGCGACAATCAATCAAGGAACATCGCAATGGAAAAGTTTTTGAAAAAGAATTGATTGAATTATGAAACTTGTTTTCACCGAAAAGAGTTGGAATGATTATCTTTGGTGGCAAGATAACAATCGCCGATTACTAAAGCGCATCAACGATTTGGTCAAAAACATTCGGCGAAATCCTTTCGACGGTGTGGGAAAACCCGAACCTTTGAAATCTAATTTTTCGGGTTACTGGTCAAGAAGAATTGACTCCGAACATCGGCTTGTATATGCCGTCAGCGAAACGGAAATTGTTATCATCTCTTGCCGCTATCATTACCGCAAATAAATAATTTTGCCGGACATTTCATCTCAATTCGATTTGTTTATCTCTCAAATATTTTAACCTATCACGCAGTTCGGCGGCGCGTTCAAACTTCATTTCTTTGGCGGCAAAGCGCATATCGGCTTCGAGTTGCGTGAGGGTTTCTTTGATTTGTTTGGGCGAATATTCCTCAAAAGCGTCAAAATCTAGCGGCACTTTGAAATAATCTGCTTCGTAAGCCGTTACTAAAGTTGCGTCAATTGATTTAACGATGGTCGTCGGCGTTATTCCGTGTTCTTCGTTGTATTCTTCTTGGATTGCCCGCCGCCGTGCGGTTTCGTCAATCGCGTATTTCATTGATTTAGTGATTTTATCGGCGTAAAGAATCGCTTTGCCGTCCGAATTTCGCGCGGCGCGTCCGATGGTTTGAATCAAACTTCTTTCCGAACGCAGAAAGCCTTCTTTATCAGCATCGAGAATTGCTACGAGTGAAACTTCCGGCAAATCTAAGCCTTCGCGCAAAAGGTTGATGCCGACCAAAACATCAAATTCACCACGTCGCAGATTTCGCAGAATTTTTATGCGTTCCAATGTCAGAATATCCGAATGTAAATAATTGACTTTGACACCGACTTCGGCGAAGTATTCAGTCAGACTTTCCGACATTTTTTTCGTCAACGTCGTAACCAAAACTCGCTCATCGCGTTCGGCGCGAAGGCGACATTCTTCCAAAAGATCATCAATTTGTCCTTTGACCGGGCGCACTTCGACAATCGGGTCAAGCAATCCGGTTGGGCGAATAAGTTGTTCGACGACTTCGCCGCCGGTTTGTTCTAACTCGAAATTGCCGGGCGTGGCGGAAACATAAATCGTCTGCCCGCGCCGCGCTTCAAATTCTTCAAAGTTAAGCGGGCGATTGTCCATCGCCGACGGCAGACGAAAACCGTATTCGACCAAGTTTGCTTTGCGCGAACGGTCGCCTTTATACATCGCGCCGAGTTGCGGCACAGTTTGATGCGATTCGTCAATTACAACGAGCGTGTCTTTGTGCAGATAATCGAGCAGAGTCGGCGGCGGTGCGCCCGCCAGTTTGCCCGTTAAATGCCGCGAATAATTTTCGATACCGCGACAAAACCCCATCTCTTTGATCATTTCGAGGTCATACATCGTCCGTTGGTGAAGCCGCTGCGATTCGACGATTTTGCCTTGTTTTATCAACTCTTCTTCCCACCAAACGAGTTCTTCTTTGATAGTTTTGACGGCGCGTTTTATCGTCTGTTTCGACATTATGTAATGCGTTTTCGGATAAATCGGCAGACGCGATTCGTGTTTGTGCAGAACTTCGCCGAGAAGCGGGTCAATCGTATAAACCGCATCAATCTCGTCGCCCCAAAACTCGATGCGATAAGCGTTTTCCTGATACGACGGGAAAAGTTCGACGACATCGCCGCGCACACGGAATTTGCCGCGCTCAAATTCGATGTCCGAGCGTTCATACTGCAATTCGACGAGGCGTTTGAGCAGTTCATCGCGTTTAATTTTCTGCCCCGGCTCAACAAATTCCATCATTCCGTAATAAGCGTCCGGGTCGCCAAGACCGTAAATACACGAAACCGACGCAACGACAATCACATCGCGCCGTTCAAAAAGTGAGCGCGTCGCCGCTTGCCGCAGCCGGTCAATCTCCTCGTTTATCGTCGCTTCTTTTTCGATATACAAATCCGACGCGGGAACATAGGCTTCGGGCTGATAATAATCGTAATAGGAAACAAAATATTCGACGGCGTTTTCAGGAAAAAAGGTTTTGAATTCCTGATAAAGTTGCGCCGCCAAAGTTTTATTGTGCGCCAAAATTAAAGCCGGACGCTGAACTCGTTCAATCACATGGGCTATCGAAAATGTTTTGCCGCTTCCCGTAATCCCTAATAAAACTTGATCTTTCGTGCCGTTATTTAGTTCATTGACAACTTGTTCGATGGCTTGTGGTTGGTCGCCTTTCGGCGTGTATTCAGAAATGAGACAAAATTGCATACTTTGATTTTATGATAAATGGCGCAAACAAAAAAGTGCAATACCGTTCAATTGAACAAATGTCGCACTAAACAGCCAATATTTTCATTTAAATCAATTTCTATGCGCTTGACAGTTATATGTTTTGGAATCCCAAAGAATGTAACCGCCTTCAAAGTCTTGTCGCGCTCCGCTAGTTGTCGTAAATTCATCTTTAATCGGGAAACCTAACCATGATTTAGTGCCGCCGATACTGGCGTAAATCTTGAACATACAACCTGAAACTTCAAGAGATGTGCCTGAAAAACGTCCCGTTTCGTGCCAGATGATATATCCGCCGTCGCCTTTGGTGAACTGTGTCATACGCCCTTTTGTTCCCTGTGGCGATGGTTCGGCTTCAATTTCATTCATCATCGGACAGCCCAAAACACCGTTCTCACCGCCCATCTGTTTCCACTTTTCGTAAATACTTGCGCCTAAAAAATAGCTGCAAGCCTTGAGAGTTTCCCTGTTAAAACTATATTCGCTACTATCGCTTTTGATAGCCGAGATACAACAGGTTGATGGAACAGAGGCAGTAACTTCGGAAGCAAGATAACACATCGGCGGATCGTTCGGGTTGTATGCGCCTGCCCTGATGAGCGTAAAGGCTTTGCACTTTGGATTTTTGTCGCAATCTGCTTTACATTGTTCGGCGGTCGTTCCGCGATAGTAAGTCAGATTCGTTCCTTGCAAACTCGCATTATTATCCGTAGGTTTCCAACCTGTGCCGCTACCTTTGTTGATATTAGAATTTGTTTTATCAATCTTCCCTCTTTGATTTGCATTAGTTTCCAGAATCTTTATGTTTATCGGAACCGTGAACGAAGAATTGTTCGTATTTTTGGTTTTGATGTCCGAATTGCCGCTAAGTAACAACCACACACCTATTCCAACCCCAAAAACAATGCACATCGTCAATGCTGTCAAAATGACTGTTAGAGGCAAATTGGACTTTTTTACTTCCGGTTGAATTGTTGCTAATCGCGTTTCTTGCCCCCAATCGGATAATATTGGGCTTTGCCTGACAACAGTTTCTCTCTCACCGAAAGCCTGCGTGGGCAATGGCGAATTTGTTGCTGGACCAAAAATCAGACTTGATCCGTCATCAAAGCAAAACTGCAAACTGTCGTCGGCATATACGGCTTGGCAATTCGGACAATGTTTCATAAATGTTTTTACGGACAACCGTTAGCAATTTCGGCGGTCAATTGATTTAACGGAGATGCGCCGTTTTTCGCGCTGACAATCCAAACAGCAGTTGCCGGCGTGGGCGTTCCACTTCCGGACATCGTAATTTGCGCCGTTACTCGCCAGCCGGCTTTCACCCGCACGGCTGAAATACTCCCCATTTTATTTATTTGGCAAGCATTCGTGTTGTTATTCAAAATAGTTTTGACACGCGCGATTGCCTGTGTCTGCGTCAACTCTGCCTGTGCCGAATGCGCCACGCCTATTCCCAAAACTAAAATAAGAACTGACAAACAAAAGATTTGACGTAAAATCAATGTTTCGATTTTGTTTGATTTATTCATAATCAAATTCCTTTAGAATTTAATAACCAAAGTTTTTATAATTCATCCACCAATCACACAAAATAAAACAAGTTTGCACAAATCAACATTTATTATGATTAGTGGATGCTGATGAATAAAAAATCTCAAACAGGCTAATTTACAAACTAATAATCAGACCCGTAATTGATTGAAACCGTGAGTGTAAAGCTGGTTTGTCGGTCGCACCCGTTACTGAGATAGAGATAGTTATTGCCGGAATCCGTAGTATAACTCGTGCTGGTTGCGCCGTTGCTGAAGGTAACGCAACCGTTACGCGAACTGACATTTGCCGAAAGGTACTGTCCATATCTCGCGCCGAGGACAAATGAGCGTGAACCTTTTCCGCCGACACTGCCCGAAGCGGTTGCCGACGTTCTGCCTTTGGCAAACCGAATCCGCGTTTGGGCAAAAAGGTCGGAACTTGAAATTAACAAAATCATCAATAAACTTAACGCTTTTATTTTTAATATCTTCATCTTTGAATTTTCTCCTTGAATTTACAAAATACTTGTTTTGAGATTCGTGCTTCAGCCGGCAAAACCGCTACGCTTCACGGGCAGTTGGCAGACTCAAGTGTGAACTCAAAACTTTGCAATCGAAATCAATCGCGTTATAATCAATCTCTCTCCAAAAGCGGTTGAAAGTAACGAAAAAAATACGAAATTTTTCCGAAATTTGCGTAATTTCCGTCTTTATACAAATTATGAGTTCGTCGAATAAGCAGATTTATCGCTTTGCTGATGTCGTGGTGAATGTTTCGCAGAATTGTCTAAAACGGGGCGACTGTGAACAACATCTCCGGCGACAGGCGTTTTCCGTTCTCGTTTATCTGCTCGAACAGCGTCAGCGGCTCGTTACCAAAGCTGAGTTGATGGAAATTGTTTGGAAAGACACGGCGGTTACGGACGATGCGCTGGTGCAGTGCATTAAAGAAATTCGCCGCGTTATCGGCGACGATTCACACGCCCCGCGCTTTATCAAAACCATTCCTAAATCCGGCTATCGTTTCATTGGCACACTCGAAAAACCGGACATGTATTTACCGGAAACAACTGACGAAACTCCTCAGACATTGTTGCTTTCTGAATTTTTCGCTGGTCGAAAAGTTCTTGTCGCACTTTTACTTTCGCTTATTGTTATTTCTTTGTTTATTTTTTTAGGTCAAACCACTAGGCAAACCGGACAAAATTCCAATGAGATGATTTTGCCGTCAATCGCGGGGAAAAAATCGCTTGCCGTGATGTATTTTGAAAATCGGACGGGCAATGCGGAACTCGAATGGTTGCGCGAAGGTTTAGCCGATATGCTCATTACAAATCTCTCTCGCTCCAATAAAATCAATGTTTTAAGTCGTCAACAATTTCATTTATTGCTTGGAAAAAACGGTTTTCGGCAAGGCGATGAAATTCCGTTTGAGCAAATCATTTCAGTCATTCGCAAAAGTCAGGTGGAAAATTTTGTTACGGGAAACTTTGCTAAAGTTGGTGAGAAAATCAGAGTTGACGTGCAATTGCATAACGCAAATAACGGCGCATTACTCGCGGCGGAAAGTTTGATTGTCGAAAAGCCCGAACAGATTTTGACCGAAGTTGATTTGATTTCATTAAAACTGTTAAAGCATCTCGGCACGGACGAAGCGGAAACTCAGACGCATTTTGCTGACGTGATGACCGACAATATCGAAGCCTATCGTTATTATTCGTTAGCTGTCGAAAAAGCACAGGCATTACATAACCACGAAGCTATTGAATTATTGGAAAAAGCCGTCGCACTTGACCCACAATTTGCGATGGCACACGCCCGCATCGGCTAC
Source organism: Acidobacteriota bacterium (assembly GCA_031418635.1). Classification (GTDB taxonomy): domain Bacteria; phylum Acidobacteriota; class Blastocatellia; order Pyrinomonadales; family Pyrinomonadaceae. Next base: position 4,722 of record JANOXW010000840.1, on the reverse strand, counting down.
ACTTACGCCGTTTCTTGGGGCATTGCCGACAAAGCCAAACCATATTTGGAAAAAGCCTTTAAACTGTCTGAAAGATTGAGTGAAAAAGACCGTTTGAACATCAACGCTTGGTATGCGATTGCCAATCTCGATTATCCGAATGCAATTCAGGCTTATCGTGAAATCATCGCCAAATTTCCGTTGGAAACCGAAAGTTATTGGCGTTTGGGCAAACTTTTAGAAGGCGAAGAACGATTGGAAGAAGCTGTTGCTGTTTTGAAACAAGGCTTGATGATTGATGCCGAAGCTAAAAATATTTACAATTTGTTGGGCGCAATTTATTCGGAATCGGGCAATCACACCGAAGCTATTGCAGCACATCAGCGATATGTTGCGCTTGCACCTGATGAAGCTAATGCCTACGATAGCTTAGGTTTGTCATATCAATGGTCGGGCGATTATGCAAAGGCGATTGAAAATTACAATCGTGCGCTCGAACTCGACGCGAGTTTTGAAATTGCGCTGATTCATCTTGCAAATACTCGTTTTCAAATCGGTCAATACGGCGAAGCCATAAAGACTTATCGCCGTTATATCGAAGTCGCGCCATCGGAAAATGAACGGGCGCGTGGTTGGGAAGCAATCGCTCATGTTTATTTGAAAAAACAAGATTTGGCTTCTGCTGAAAAAGCAATTGATGAAGTTTTGAAAAATAATAAGAATACGGTTTGGAGCGCGTATGTCGTCGCTTCCGCAAAAGGCGATACAGTGCGGGCGGAAAATCTCGAAAAACTCGTTTTCGTCAAACAAAACACTTCTAATCGGGGTGCGCGAAATAAACAAAGATTTGAACTTTTTTCGCGTGGCTATATCGCTATGCAAAAAGGACAGACAGACGAAGCGATTACCAATTTCCAAGCCACGATAGAGCGTTTACCACCGATTTGGAATATTGAATCTTTTGAAGATTGTCTGGCAAATGCGTATTTGAAATTAGACAGATTTGACGAAGCAATTGCCGAATATAGAAGAATTTTGCAGTTAAATCCGAACTATCCACTTGCTCATTTTCATTTGGCTCAACTCTTGCAACGAAAAGGATTAGATGCCGAAGCGCGACAGTCTTACCAGACTTTTCTGCAAATTTGGCAAAACGCCGACGCTGATATTCCCGAAATAATTTTCGCAAAGCAAGTGTCTGAAAACTAAAACTGCATATTTAGACCGTTACAAAACCAACTTCTTCAATCGTTTTATCTATTTCCTCTTGAAATTCTAATGAAAGGCTGTTCTTTTCAAGCATTGAATAAAGTCCCTCTAACGCTTTTTTATCCTTCGTAATCTTTATAACTTGCAAAATCGCCTTTCGGACATTTATATCAGTGTGAGTTTCCAGAGCATTAAAAACTTCTTTTATTTCACCCGTTTTAATCAGTAAAGCTACTAATGCGACAGCTTCAAAAGCTATTTTTCGGTCGTGATGCACAAGTCTGTCCAAAGACCTTTTGACTAAATCACCTTCAATCGCCGCCCGTGCCGCTTGAATCATTCTGCCTTCTTCTTCGGTTTCGGCAATTCTCAACCAAGCGTGTGACCGGTCAAAACTAAGGCGAAACAAACCGCGTGCCGCCGCCGCCCGAACTTCGCGCGTCGGATCGGCACAAGCTAATAAAATAGTTTCAAACACCGATTCGTGATCAAAATCCGACAATATCGTTACGGCTCTCGAACGCAAATTTGCGGACAAATCATAAAGCGCAATCTCCGCTAAAGATTCAACCGAATTGCGCGTTTTGAACGCATTCAAAATTCGCAAAGCAATTTCCCGAACTTCTTCATCCTCTTCCATCTCATCGTGCGTTTGTTCAATGGCACTCATTAAAGCCGGATCGTTTGAAATTGCTAGTGGAATAAAAGGTCGGGCAACATCTAGTTTTTTAATGGAAAAAATCGGCAGTTTTGGCGAAAATTTACTGCTAATATTATTTGATAATTCCTGAAGCTGTGGCTCTTCTGTGCCATTACGTTTGAGAACCTTTCCGGTTTGCGGCAAAGTATTGACTAAAATTTCGTTGACCGGAATTTTCTTTTTCTTTTTACCAACGAGAAGTTGATTTTTTCTCAGCCATTCCATTTCTTTATCGGCATCCAATGAATCCCGATCCCAACTAACATCGCTTTTAGTTTTATTATCGTTAGATGCTGATATTTTCTTTTTCTTTCTGCTTTTCACTACCCAAATAATTGTTCCAATCAAGGCAGTAAACAATATGGCAAGGGTGATATATTGCCAAGTAAAATCTTCGGTAGCTTCCCGCACTAGCGAAGGAAGAGGTAATTTCTGTATTTGCGCCAAAATTTGCACATTGGACAGAATAATGAGTGCGATTAAGTTGACCAATGAATTTGTAATTTTACGAAGTATTAAATTATTTTTTATCAGCATAATAATTAGAAGTGTTTTTGATTTTAACTGAGAGTTATCAACAGTTTAGAGTAGCGTGATCTTACGCGATTGTAAGTTCTTTTCCGGCGAAGTGTTCTTTGAGCATCGCTCACATTTAGAATTATGCACTTTTTTTTTTAAACTGTCATCTATTTTTTAACAATTATAAAAGATTTTTAAACTTTATTTTTCTGATAGCTTGTAAATGTTGGGAACATAGAAAAAAATGCTTCGTTCTTATCTTGAACGAAGCATTTTTTATCCAATGTTTACTAAAATTTATTCACAAGCCGAATGTCCGCAATCACAGCTTATTTCGACAATATCCTGGTCAACTGCATCCTCGCAGTGTTCACTGCAATAATCGTCGTCGCCAGTTACCATACAAACACACGCTTCGTGAGCGCATTTATTATCGTCTGCCATACCTTAAAAACCCTCCCTTGATAATGAAAATTTGTTGTTCACCAACAAATTTTATTATAAACGAATTGATTTAATTGGACAATATTTGACAATATAGTTGCACAAACAACGTTTAAGGCTGGCAGACAAGGCGAAAACCGAGAGTAGCAGATTTTGTTTCTGCTGGCGTTGATTGACGACGAGTAAGTAACCATTGATTATCTTTAAGTCGGTCTTCTTGTTCACTCCACGAGCTTCCACGCGCTACAAAAAGTTCATCTTTATTGTCAATTTTCCCCGGATGCCCTGGATATAATGAGTATTTTGAAGAAGTCCATTCAAAAACATTTCCCAACATATCCTTAACCTTATCTGAAGTTTGGTCTAAAGATGTTCCAACTTCAGTCGCTTTACCAGTAGCTAAATTAGCACTATCCTTCCGCCAATCATTTCCCCAAGGAAATGTCGTTGATTTTGCGCCGTTTCGGGCGGCAAATTCCCACTCATCTTCGGTAGGTAAACGGCAGATTTTATTATTTTGTTTTGAGAACCACTTAGCAAAGGCTTGAGCGTCCGCCAAAGAAACCATCGTAACAGGAAATTTTTCCTGACCATCGGGCGGTTTATTATTATTCCAAAATGACGGTATCTTATATTTTTCTGCTTTTACAAATTCGGCATATTCTGCATTGCTAACCTCTGTTGTGTTTATATAGAAAGAATTAACCGGCACCGTGTGAGCCGGATACTGATCGCCCCAGAGCAAGTCGTTTTTGGGAACATCGGTTCTGCCCATCTGAAAGCTACCACCTTGAATCAAAACCAATTCATTCTTAGCTTCTTCTATCGTTTTAACCGGTGTTTCCTTCGGTTCGGCAGTTTTTTTATTGACATTTGCAACTTCGGGCTTTTTGGTCGCAAAATAATACGCGCCGACACCGCCGAAAGCGACGACAAAAAAGACAGCCAACGCACCGGCAATCATCAACGGCATCGAGCTTTTGCGTTTTTTTATCGGCGATGTGTTGATTAACCCACCGATATTTTCGTTTGATTGCTGATGTATTTGGGTTGTATCTTTCGGCGTATTGAAATCGGCTTGAAATAATGGAACTGTTTGATTTTTGAGATTGGCATCCGACATCGCTGATTGTGATATTGCTTGGTTTCCTGACAACGAATCTTTCGGCGAAACATTAATTTTCTGATTCGATTGAGAGCGATGAAAGTCTTGTAAATTCAAGGTCTGGTCATCAGTGCTTTTACTCGTGTGAATTTGATGATCGCTGGTTTTGCTCGTATGAATTTTGATTTCTTCGAGATGACGGTGAACTTGGAGGATTTCATCAGCCAATCGTCGCGCTTCTTCTTCGGCACGCAGTTTGGCGGCTTCGGCTTCTTCACGTTTTTTAACTTCAAATTCGGCAAGCCGACGCGCTTCATCAACTTGCAGTTGCGCGGCTTGCGCTTCTTGTTCAAAACGGCTGGCTTGTTCCTGAATTTGTTTTTGGGCTTTGGCTTCGGCTAATCTGCGGCGTTCGGTTTCGGATTCGGCAATAGCGTGAAGTTCGGTTTCAATTTTCTGCCGTTTCGCTTCGGCAGCCTGGCGTTATCCAGCTTCATACTGGGCTAGTTGCTTTGCCTCTTCGTATTTTTTCTTGGCATCGGCAACCTGTTCGGTAAGTTGGATGGCGGCGATTTCCGAGCGGCGGCGGACACTTTCGGCAAGTTCGCGTTGATGAACTTCTTTTTCGGCTTTTTGTCGTTCTTTTTCAGCAACTTGTTGGGCTTCAAGGGCAGCTTGGGCAAGATAATTGGCACGTTCTTCGGCTTGTTTGCGAGCTTCGGCTTCTTTGGCAAGCCGTTCGGCTTCGGCTTTTTGACGATTTTGC
>JANOXW010000839.1:0-5086 GCA_031418635.1 Acidobacteriota bacterium | reverse complement strand
AAAACTGCCGTTGGAAATCCACATTTTCTCGCCGTTCAAAACGTAATGCTTTCCGTCTTCGCTCAATTTTGCATTGCATTTTGCGCCAAGCGCGTCCGAACCCGAACCTGATTCGGACAGACAGTAAGCCGTAACTTTTTCGCCCGAAACAATTCCCGGAATATATTTTTCCTTCAAAAAATCCGAACCAAAATAAAGAATCGGCAACAATCCGATTGAAGTCTGCGAACCGAACGTAACACCAAAACCCGAAGCGCGTCCCATATTTTCCGCGACAACCACGCCGGTTGTTTGGTCTAAATCCAAACCGCCGTATTCTTCGGGAATATTCGCGCCCAAAAGTCCGAGTTCACCCGCTTTGTGAACGAGTTCCCGCGCCAATTCCCAATCGTGATTTTCCATTGCTTCCAGATTCGGCATAACTTCGTTGTCCACGAAATCGCGCGTCGTTTCGCCAATCATTATTTGCTCTTCGGTCAAATCTTCGGGCGTAAATATTTCGCCTGCCGTCCTGTTTTCAATCAAAAACGCGCCGCCTTTGATAAAATCTTTTTCCATTTTTGCGTCCATAGTTTTTTTCCTTTTTTTGTTACTGAATGAATACTCATTCATTTATATTATTTTTTATCAGAAAACTCAAGTATTTTATGCAAATTTATAACTTCTCATTTTCCAACTTTTTCTAAACATCTCTTGGTCTAACGGCTTTTATTTCGCTAAAACGCTCAAAACTATTCGGGTTGAGCGTCAGGATTTTTCAATTTTATGCACCATCATCGCCGCCACGATTCGCGCATCGTAGGCGGGCTTGCCGCTGACTTTGTGTTTGGTAACAATCAATTTCCATTAAATTTCTCCAGTAAATATTTTCCCGACTGTATGCTTCGTCAGGCAAAACGAGATAATTTTTATCTTTATGGCTATCCAGCCACCGATGAAATTCAGCCAACCATTCTTCGGTGGTCGCCGCTTCGTAAAAAGGTTTTTCTTGTGGTTTGTCTTTGACTTCTTCTAACTTGTCTTCGATAAAAACTTCGATAAAAGTTTCAATCGGCAAACCGTTCTGCTTCACCCTGTCCGCCAGACGCTTTTCCGTTTCGGGTTTTAATTCGATTGTTACAGTTATAATTTTTCTATTTCAACACAAAGACGCATAGAACGCATAGAAATTATGAAAATCTCTGCGTTCTGCGTGAACTTTGCGTTAAAAAATTTAATCTAACCGCTCAAAAATTCCCGCCGCGCCCATTCCACCGCCGACGCACATTGTAACCATTCCGTAACGAGCGTTTCGGCGTTTCATTTCCTGCAAAATTGTCGCCGTCAGTTTTGCGCCCGTGCAACCCAAAGGATGACCAAGCGCGACTGCGCCGCCGTTGACGTTGACTTTTGCGGGATTCATTTCCAAAACCTTCATCACCGACAAACCCTGCGCGGCAAAGGCTTCGTTTAATTCAATAACGTCAATATCTTCCAAACTTAAACCCGCGAGTTTCAACGCTTTCGGAATCGCATAAACAGGTCCGATGCCCATTTCTTCGGGCAAACAACCCGCTGTCGCAAACGAAACAAAACGCGCCAACGGTTTCAGTCCGAATTCGTTTGCTTTATCCAAAGACATCAAAACACTTGCCGCCGCGCCGTCGGACATTTGCGACGAATTTCCCGCCGTAACCGTTCCGTTGGCGTGAAAAACAGGTCTGAGTTTGGCAAAACCTTCCATCGAAGCGTCATAACGCACGCCTTCGTCCGTGTCGAAAACGACTTCTTTGCGCCGCACCCGACCGTTTTCGTCGAGTTCGTCAACCAAAACCGTGAACGGCACAATTTCATCTTTAAATCTTCCTTCTTTAATTGCCGCCGCCGCTTTTTGATGCGATTGCAAAGAAAATTCGTCCGCCTGTTCGCGTGTGATTTCGTATTTCCGCGCCAGATTTTCCGCCGTCAAACCCATATTCAAATAATAATCGGGATAATTATCAACAATCTTTGGATTCGGACGAAATCCATTTCCGCCCATCGGAATCATTGACATCGTTTCGAGTCCGCCCGCGACGATAATATCCGCGCCGCCAGTTTTGATTCTGTCCGCCGCCAATGCGATGGTTTGCAGACCCGACGAACAATAACGATTAACCGTCATCGCCGAAATCTCGACGGGCAAACCCGCTTCAATTGCCGCCGTCCGCGCCACATTCATCCCTTGCTCGGCTTCGGGAAAAGCGCATCCCATAATCACATCATCAATCTGCGATGCGTCCAAACCCTCGACACGATTAACCGCTTCCTTAATCGCCGCCGCGCCCAAATCATCAGGACGAGTATTTTTCAAAGTTCCTTTCGGTGCTTTCCCAACTGCTGTTCTCACAGCCGATACAATAACTGCTTCTTTCATAATTTGTTCCTCAATATTTGACAACATATTTCCCGAATTTTACATTCCAAAGACAATCCATGAAATCTGTTGTTAATTTATCCTTTTACTGCCACCTCAACTACTTCAATCTGCAAAACTTCCTTCAAAACTTTCGGCTCAATAGCCACCAAAAAACCGCGTTTTCCGCCGTTGATATAAATCTTTTCCAAATCAAAAATCGTCTTTTCCACATAAATCGGCATCTTTGTTTTGATGCCGAAAGGCGATGTTCCGCCGACTAAATAACCTGTCAATTTTGATGCTTTTTCGGGCGTAACAGGTGCGATGGTTTTGACATTCAAATACCGTGCTAGATTTTTGGTCGAAACCTGCAAATCGCCGTGCATCAAAACAAAAACAGGCTTTTTCTCATTAGTTTCAAAGACCAAAGTTTTCACAACTGAGTGTTCATCAACACTTAGAACTTCCGCTGAATGTTTTGTTCCGCCTTTTTCGACGTATTCAAAAACGTGCGGTTCAAATTCAGCCTTTCTTTCACGCAAAACGCGAATCGCGGGCGTTATCGGATAATTCATTTTAAATTTCTTTATAACGAAAACACGAAACTAAATGATCATTGACCATTCCCGTCGCCTGCATAAACGCATACATAATGGTCGAACCGACAAAATTAAAGCCACGTTTTTTCAAATCTTTGCTCATCGCATCGGAAATCGAGGTTAATGCGGGAACTTGATTGATGTTTTCCCAAGCGTTGAGTATTGGTTTGCCGTTCACAAATTGCCAGATATATTTGTCAAAACTGCCAAATTCTTCTTTAATTTCCAAATAGCTTTTCGCGTTTCTGACAGCCGAAGCGATTTTCAGACGATTGCGAATTATGCCTTCGTTAGTTAAAAGTTCAGCGCATTTTGCTTCGTCATATCGCGCGATTTTTTCCGCGTCGAAATTGTCAAAAGCAAGACGATAATTTTCGCGCTTTCGCAAAATCGTGTCCCAACTCAAACCTGCTTGTGCGCCTTCGAGAATCAAGAACTCAAACAACCGTTGGTCATCGTGAAGCGGAACGCCCCATTCGGTATCGTGATAGTGAATCGCTAAATCATTTTTCGCCCAATCGCATCTCATATTTTTTTTAACCACGAAGAAAATATGAAGTTTTTAAAATATGTTCCGACACAAGAACGTGATTTTCTTTGTGAAATCTTTGTGTTCCTTCGTGGTTCAGTGCTTCGGAAAACCTTCGGTTTGTGTAACTCGTGTTGCTTGCCGAAAGTGTCGTTTTTCGTGTTCGATGACCACGCGAAAGCCGTCCGCAAGTTTATATGTCATCAATTTCATAAACGGCGACGTGATTTTGATTTTGTTCCAATCCGCCAGTTCGGTTTGTTTGATTTTGCCAATCAATTCAACTTGATGCGCGGCAAAAAGCTCAATAATGTTTTCGTCAATCTCGCTCGGCGGCACAATTTTCGGCGACGGTGCTTTGAATTTCCGCGAGTCTTTTTGCAACGAACCAATCAGCAAATTTCCAAAAACTCCCGAAAGCGGCGACCATTTTTCGAGCAACGAACTTTGGCGCGTTCCATCGGCAATCTTGTCGAGTTCGCTGTAAAACATCTCGTTTGTTTTTATCAAATGCTCGAAACATTGCCCGACACTCCAACCTTCCGCGCTCGGTTTCCAATTTACTTGTTCAGCGTTCAAATTGCCAAAAGTTTTCTGCGCGTCAGCAGAAATCGTTTGCAATTCACCTATTAAATTATTTAATTCATCAGACATTTAAGTTATTTTCCTTTAAAGTTTCCGTCGCGCCGTTCGATAAACGATTGAATGCCTTCGTTTGCGTCTTCCGAACTGAAAAGTTTCAAAACCTGCGGCATCAAATCTTTTGCCGCTGCATCGAAGCCTTCACTCTGCATTTTCCGCGCTGAAGCGATTGTCGCCTGCACACCCAACGGTGCTTGCGCGGAAATTCTTTCGGCAATTTCGATTGCCTTGTCAAATTGTTTGCCGTTTTCGACAACTTCCTGAATCAAACCAATTCGCAAGGCTTCGTTTGCATCAAATTCGTCGCCTGTCAACAACCAACGCATCGCATTTCCCCAACCTGCGGTTTCAGGAAGACGCAAAGTTGCGCCGCCAAAAGGAAAAATCCCGCGCTTGATTTCGATTTGGGCAAACGTCGCTTTTTCCGACGCGATACGAATATCAGTTGCCAGCAATAACTCGATTCCGACAGTCAAACATTTGCCTTGCACGGCGGCAACAATCGGTTTTGTTCGCGTCCGCGTGCCATATAAATTCAACGGGTCAATCGAATTTTCGGGATACGCAAATTCCTTGCTCTTCGCAATCGAAGGCGCAATGTTCGCCAAATCGAGTCCCGCCGTGAACATCTCACCTTCCGCAAACAAAACGCCGCATCGCACGTCGTCGCTGTCTTCGAGTTGCGCGTAAGCCATCGCCAATTCATCCAACATCTGTTGGTCAAAAGCATTGCGTTTCGCGGGACGGTTTAAGCCGATAAGCAAAAGATGCCCACGTTTTTCGACTGAAATTTTTGATTCTTCGGTTTGTGTTGTCATAAATTTATTTTGCCACAAAGAAGCACAAAATATTTTTTGCGTCTTTTGTGCCTTTTTGTGGCTATTCATTTTTAATTTCTCAACGGTTTGCCCGTTTTCAACATTCCCGCGATTCTTTCTT
>JANOXW010000838.1:0-9278 GCA_031418635.1 Acidobacteriota bacterium | reverse complement strand
CTTAGAAGCACAACGGGTGCTTGTTCGGCGGCGAGGATTTTCGAGTAAAAATCTTTGACCGAATTGTATTTCTCAACTGAAACAGTTGTTCGATTCATCACCATTTTGCGCGTGAAAATAAGTTTGCCGTCTTTGGTTTCGTAATTTGTCGTGTATTTTCCAAACGGCGTTTCGAGTGAAACTGCGTCCGGCACTTCATCAACGACAAAACCTGTCGGCAGATTAAAAGTAGCGATTTCGCTGAACGATTCAGCTTCAAGCATAACGGCGTTGGTTCGCAATTTTTCGGTTAAATCAACCGAATTGGTGCGGCTGACGATTGCCGGTTTGAAAACCAACAAGCGATTTTGCATCAATTGTCCGTAACTCGGCGCGGAAAATTCTACGTCCAAATCGAAACCGGCTTCGGCTTGATTATCTTTTGGCGTAAGTTTTATCAAACTTGCGGCAGTTGCGCCGCGTGTCAACCAACCTTCTATGACTTTGTTAAAATCGCTTATCGAACGCGAACGAAAAAGGGCGCGAGCGTAAGTTGATTGCTGACCGTTGGCGTGTTCACGAATTGTGCCTTTGATACTTCCGTCGCTTTGTAAATTGACCTCGACCTTTCTATCCCAAGCGTTAAATTCCGGCGGCGTTATCGGCATTTTTGACAAACCGCCATTTTCTCCGGCAATAATCAAGGCAAAACTTCCCTGCAAATAATCAGGTAAATCGCCAACTGTCGTAAAAGGATCTGTTGCATCAAAAATCAATAAACGTCCGAGTTTGGCGTGATTAATAATCGTCGGCGATTTGGTTTCATCGCTGACTTTAACAGCAATAATACAATGATTAAACTGACTTGGGCTTGCCCATTCTTCACGCACGAACTCTGCGTCGCCCGAATAAATTGCAATCGGATAGGCTTCGATTTTTGAGGCTTTGAGCAATGCCCGCATCAAATTTGCCTTGTCTTTGCAATCACCGTAACCGCGACTTAAAACCAGATTTGAAGGGCGCGGACGATAGCCGTTGCCATAGCCAACGCCAATGTCTATCGAGATATATTGCAAATTTTGGACAAAACTTCCAATCGCCCTGATTTTTTCGAGTTCGGTTTTCGCATTTGCCGTCAATTCCTGCGCTTTGCCGGCAATCGCATCGTCAACAATAACTTGCGAATCATAAATTCCACTTGCCCATTGTGAAACTGCCGTCCAATCGGCAAAAGCGCGATTGACCGCTTGCGCGTCTTTTTCCGGCGCGTAATTAACGGCGACGCGCGGCGCGATATTTCTGACCGACGGACTAAGCGGTTCGGGCGGAATCGGCGACAAATTGCGAAGTTCCCAAGCGTAGCTCGTGCCGTTTATTTGCGGCACAACCGTTTCGTGATTAAACGTAATGCTCGACGCTTTCCAACCCGCCGGCAGAGAGAGCGTGTAACGCGAAAGCAACGTCGGAAGTCGTCCTTGAAAACTCCAATTGTCTTGATAAAACAGCGGCTTGTCTTCGGTAATAACCGTGTAGCCGAACACAAAGCCGGCATCTACATCGTCCGAAGCGTCAATGAATTTCACACGCCCTTCGTTATAAACATCGTCGTTGTCGGAAATGATGTCCACAATATTTTTCTTGCCATATTGTTTGGTCGAACCATCAGGGCGAATAATCCAACCGTCCATATCGCGCACTTTGTTGAAACTCGACAAATAAAAAGCACGGGCAATGGCATAATTTCTGCCTTCCCGTGAGAGAATTTTAACGGCGTAGTTTTCAACCGTTACTAATTTTCCGTCTTTGTCCAACGTAACTTGTTGTTCGTTGTGCAGAACAACTGCCGGAACATCTTTTGGATAAGTCGGAGTATTGACCGAAGACGCTTGCCGCAACCAATTAGGCGGCGCATCATCCACAACGGCAAAAGCATTTGCGGAAAGTAAAGCTACAAAAAAAAGCAAAAACATCAAACGCGAGAATATATTCATAAAAACCTCCGAGAAAAATCAGAACTTGATAATTTCTAAAATTAACCTTTACCAACCATTTCAGTTTTGTTTGAGCGTTATGGTATGCGAATCGGCTTTTTGAAAGCCGTCAAATAAATTTTTCAAAGGTTGATAGGCACTTGCCGGAAACAAAGTATTTCCACCGCCGCCAAAATGAAATTTACGTTTATAAACTAAACTATTTGATTCTTTGGCGAAGCCCATATAAATATCCAGCAAGCCGATTTTTTTCGGGTCGGCAAGCATTCCGGGAGCATCCGCATTGTCAAGTGAAAAACCTTTTGGTAACTCGATTTGTATTTCATCTTTTTCTGACCACGGGTAATGAAAATAAATATCATATTTTCGTGATTCGGTTGAAAACAAAGGATTTACTCCATATTCAAAGAATCCGGGCTGAAGAAATAAACGCTTGCCCGTTTTTTGCGCGTAATTCGGAATACGCACGCTGTAACTATAAATAAAGGGTTTGCTCGATTCGTTTAAGTTTTCAATACTGACATTTGAAATTTCCGCCGTACTGATGCGGTTCTTTACCTCTTCTTTAATATTACCTTCCAATTTGCCAGCCGATTCATCATAGTTTTCCAACCTGTAATCTAAGGCTAAATGTCCTGTATGTTCAAGCCGGACAGTTCCTTCCAATGTTCCGTCTTCAAGCAGTTTAAATTTTCCGGTGCGTTTGGCAACCGTTACGTCCGTGCCTGAAAGCGGCGTTTTTTCCCAAATAAACTGTTTTTCTCCCACTAACAAAGCCCAAACGTCTTCTTCATACCAAACCAACATTCCATACGGTAGATAACTTACGCCCGGATTAAAGAATTTCCACTCATTTCCAACTCGTATAGCAATCGCTGCCGGATGTATAAATGATTCATTCGTCATATTCGGGTTGAAAAACATTTTGTTGCGATTTCCCGAAAAGGCAATGCGCGGTTCAAAACCCAATGAATTAGCCATTGAGCCGAATAACAAATCAATAAATTGGGAACTGCCTGATTTCCGTTTAAGCACATCGCCGACTGATTTATTGTCGGGCAGCTTTTTGCGATCATCGGTTAAAGATGCGTCAAAGGAAGTATTTCTAATTTGCGTTTGGCAAAATTCGTAAAGTTTTCGCAGTTTGTCTTCGGGTGTCGAAGCCGAAGCGGTTATCTCTTCAGCCATTTTCTTTATATCGCCGTTCGACTTATTCATAAACTTTACTAAACCCGATTGTTCCACCCCGACACTTCCCCAATATCGGGTCGGACTGCTTGGGTCTTTTATAGCGAATGAAATCGAAAAAGCACTCGAATTGAGAATGCTCAAACTTGTTCCTTGCAGCACCATCCAAGGGCGCACGGTATCTTCGGGCGGCATTCGCGGCTCCTCCTTAAAAGCCGGAACATTATTGCGGCGGGCGAGATAAAAGCCTTTTTCGTCTTTGACAAATTTTGTGTCAGTAAAATTATATGATTGATAATCAGGTTCTTTCTTATCGTAGGGCTTGTAATAATAAGAAAGATTTTGCACCGGAATATCACGCTGAAAGTCGAGATGCAGTCCTTTTGCGCCGGAATCGCTAATCACTTCTTTATAACGATATTCGACGATAACGCCCGGTTCGATGCCCGGAACAGCAAAGGATTTGGCTTTAATTTTTATTCCGCCGGCTTTGATAATTTCACGCTCAAAAATATCTTCCTTCTTTATTTCGGTAATTGTGCCGTCCGATTTAATTACTCGTGCCGACAAATCCTTGATTTTGAGTCCTTTATAAAAAGGAATATCGAATTTGCTGTATTTTTCGCGTCCGCGTTCAGTAAAAATCTTAACGCGCACATAATGACTTCTGGACAAATCTTCCGAAGAACTATCGTCTAGCCGAACTTCCCAAAAAATTGCTTCGGCATCGGCATTAGGCTCGACCTGCGATGTTTTCATCTGCAATTCAGCGGGCGAAACTTCGCGCCAATCTTTGCTTTGTGAAAAGACTATTTGTGAAAAGACAAATAATAAACAGGAAATTGAAAGAAAAGTGAAATACTTTCGACCAACTAAAAACATATTTTTTACCTCTTTTATGAATTTGTGAGTCATTTATACTGCGCTCATATCGCAGGCTAAAGATTTGGGATAAGTTGCTTATAGGGATGGCAACTAATTAATTTTTGCGATTTTTCCTGACTGAATTGTATCCATAAATAATTATTTATGCAAGAAAAATTTGATTATGACTCACAACAAACTTTTATGCTATAATTTGCCACAAAACGCTCTGTTAAAAAAAATACAATATAATACAGGAGAATATACATAATGGCGGTTGATTTCAATAAAATTCAGGAACTTTTAGGCGACGGTGCCGAATCACTTTTAAATCATATATCTACAACTATTCCTAAAGAAAATCTAAGTTTGCCGGGCGCGGACTTTATTGACCGTGTTTGGTTGCAATCAGACCGTAACCCGAATGTTTTGCGGTCTTTGCAGACACTTTTCGACAATGGGCGATTGGCAAAAACCGGTTATCTTTCGATTCTGCCGGTTGACCAAGGCATCGAACATTCGGCAGGCGCATCTTTTGCCCCGAATCCGCAGTTTTTCGATCCTGAAAATATCGTCAAATTAGCCATCGAAGGCGGTTGCAATGCGGTGGCTTCGACCTTTGGCGTGTTGGGAATCGTGGCTCGCAAATACGCGCATAAAATTCCGTTTATCGTTAAAATAAATCACAACGAACTGCTGACTTATCCGAACAAATTTGACCAAGTTATGTTCGGCACAATCGAACAAGCGAGAAATATGGGCGCAGTTGCTGTCGGTGCAACGATTTATTTTGGTTCGGACGAATCAACGCGGCAGATTACGGAAGTTGCCGAAGCATTTGCCTACGCCCACGAACTCGGAATGGCGACAATTTTGTGGTGTTATCTGCGAAATCCAAAATTCAAAACGCCCGAAGGCGATATGCACGAAGCGGCAGATTTGACCGGGCAAGCGAATCATTTGGGCGTAACGATTCAAGCCGACATTATCAAACAAAAATTGCCGATGCGAAATGGCGGTTATAATTCTCTGAATATGTCTAGCAGTTACGGCAAAACGAATCCGAAAATTTACAGTGAATTAACGACGGACAATCCGATAGACTTGGTGCGCTATCAAGTGGCGAATTGCTATATGGGACGTTGCGGATTGATAAATTCGGGTGGCGAATCAAAAGGCGCGTCGGATTTGGCGGATGCGGTTAAAACGGCGGTTATCAACAAACGCGGTGGCGGAACAGGACTGATTTCAGGCAGAAAAGCGTTTCAACGTCCAATAAACGAAGGTGTTGAATTGCTAAATTCTATTCAAGACGTTTATCTGACGAAAGAAATTACCATCGCATAAGTAAAAAATCCAGAAAAGCATCTGAAATAAAGTCGAAGCAACCTTGCTTCGACTTTATTTTTTAAATCTGTTTCCCTTTATTAAACGAACATAGTAGCAAAGTTGCAGTTTTGCAGTTTAATTACAAGGGAGATTATGAAAATGAAAAAATTTATTAGTGCGGCGATGTCTTTTGCCGTTATTTTTGCATTGGTGTTGAGTGTCTCGGTATTGCCTGTGCAGGCATCGAGCCACCGCGAAGCACCGTTTACCGCTAACGATCCGTTAGCCGACAACACGGATGTCTACGCATTTCGCAGCACCGAATCGGGGCGCGAGGGATTTGTAACATTGATTGCCAATTTTATTCCGCTCGAAGCCCCGGGCGGCGGACCACATTATTACAAATTTGACGACACCGTTTTATATGAAATAAAAATTGATAACACCGGCGACGGAGTTGAAGACATCAGCTATCAATTTAATTTCAGTAATCAGGTCAAAAATCCCGATACCGTTTTGGGAATGGCGGCACCGAACGAAGCATTAGCCGGAAAAGGCGGAATTGATCCGCTTATCTCGTCAAATCTCGATCCTGATTACAACGAATTTCAAACTTACAGCGTTACGCGCGTTGATCGTTCAAACAAAAAGGGTAAATTAATTGCCACTGTTTTAGCGACTCCGCCGAATAACATCGGCAAGCGCACCACGCCCAATTATGAGGCATTGGCTGAAAATGCCGTGCATACTTTGCCGCAAGCAAACAATATGCGCGTATTTGCCGGACAACGCGATGAAGGTTTTTTTATCGCCGTCAATGAAATTTTTGACACGCTTAACCTGACTTCAATTAATGACAGAGGCGGCAAAGACACGCTTGCGGGGTTAAATGTTCATTCGATTGCCATCGAAATTCCAATCAAAGATTTGATACGCAACGGCACCGTGCCGAGCAACCCAACGGCTTCAGATGCCGTCATCGGTGTTTGGTCAACCGCCAGCCGCCAATCAACCAATGTACTTTACAATCTACAAAAGAAAGGTGCCAAAAACGGAAAATGGGTGCAGATTTCACGACTCGGAAATCCGCTCGTCAATGAAGTAATTATACCTTTGAAATTGAAGGATGCTTTTAATGGACTTTCGCCGAAAGACGATGCAGTTGCCGCGCCTTTCGTGGTTGATCCGCAATTAGCAAAATTACTCAAAGCAGTTTTTAAAATTGACATTCCGGCGGCTCCGCGCAACGATTTGGTAACGATTTTTGCTACCGGAATCAAAGCCGGTTCAGTTCCGGGCGCACCGACCTTTAATACATTTTTGTCCGATGGCAAACCGCACGAAATGATGCGGCTCAATGTTGTTATTCCGCCTTCGGCTAATCCGAATCGGTTAGGTCTTTTAGGCGGTGATCCCGCCGGACATCCGAACGGACGCAGAGTTTTTGACGACGTAACAGACATTGCTCTTCGCGCTGTGGCGGGTGGAACACCGTTCACGGCAGCAACCAATAAAGCCCCAAACAATGCACTCGGCGATGGTGTTAGCCAGAATGATGTTCCTTTTCTGACTAAATTTCCTTATCTCGGAACACCTCATTCGGGAAATCCGGCAAAATAAACAATTTCAGAGTCGGATATTCTTATAGTTCAAGATGTGCGGGCAAGAAACATTTTTTGTTCGCACATTTTGTTTGTCCACGCAAAAATAATTTTCCTTTTCTGAATCTGCTTTTTGCCGGAAAACGAATCCTTAGACATAGAGATAAATTTTATCTTTGATGTTCAATTATTAAGGAAAAAAAATACAAATATGAAAAAAGTAATTTTAGCAGTTTTCGCAATGGCAATGGTTTTTGGTTTTAGCATCAACAACATCTCGGCTCAAGACAAGATGAAAGATGAGAAGATGATGAAAGATGAAAAAATGAAGAAAGGCGACAACCCGAAAGTTGGCGGCGCGGCAATGTTTAGAACTAAAGACATTGTTGATAACGCGGTCAATTCAAAAGACCACACGACATTGGTTGCCGCTGTCAAAGCCGCCGGTTTAGTGGATACTTTGAAAAGCCCGGGACCGTTCACCGTTTTTGCGCCGACAAATGCGGCTTTTGACGCGCTTCCGGCAGGAACGGTTGACACTTTGCTCAAACCGGAAAACAAAGCTACGTTGACGAAAGTTTTGACGTATCACGTCGTTTCAGGTAACTTTGATTCCAAAGCGATTATGAAAGCCATCAAAAAAGGTAAAGGCAAAGCGACTTTCAAAACCGTTGCGGGCGGAACCTTAACGGCTTCGATGAACGGTAAAAGCCTCGTTTTAACCGACGAAAAAGGCGGCAAATCAACTGTAACAATCGCTGATGTCAGACAATCAAACGGCATCATTCACGTTGTTGATGCGGTTTTATTGCCAAACTAATAGTTTGACAAATCTATAAAATAAGAAAGCCTTGAGAATATTCTCAAGGCTTTTTCTTATGCAAATTACACAAAACAAATTTATTTCGCACCGGCATTTTTTGCCTGCGATTTAACTTCTGCTTTTTTCTTCGGCTTAACCGTTTTGGCTTTAGTCATTTCCGTAGTTTTGGTCGCTTTCGCCTTACCCGTTACTTTTTTTTTTGAATCCGCGGGCGGATTCAAAAGCGCAGACCAACGATATTCAGGCGTTTCAATATCCGTCTTCAACTTTTCGAGAATAAAATCGGTCATCGCATTGACAATCCAATTGTGGTTTAATTCGCCAACCGACGCGATTTCGGCATCAGGCGCGGGATTCATAAAATCAATCGCATACGGAATTCCGTCTTTTATAGCAAACTCGACCGTGTTCAAATCGTAACCCAACGCCTTGCAAATCGTGATAACGTCTTTTTCAACTCTCGCGTGCAGTTCGGGCGACAGATAGTCGTCAACATTGACATACTGCATTCCCGACAAATACGGTTTCGACGGATCATACGGCATAATCAAAACCTTTTCTTGTCCGACGCAATAGCAACGAACGAATTGGTCAAATTCGATGCCTTCTTGCAAAGTCATACAAAGTTTGCCTGATTGATTATATTCGGTAAAAAGTTCTTCCATCGAATGAACTTTCGATACATTTTTCCAACCGCCGCCATCAAACGGCTTCAAAAACGCGGGAAAACCGATGTATTCGACGATGCCTTCCCAATCAATCGGAAATTCGAGATTCCGCAAACTTTCGCTTGTAATGGCGGGAATATAATCTTGTTGCGGAAGCAAAACCGTCTTCGGAATCGCCACACCAATTTTTGCGGCTAAACTGAAATTAAAAAATTTATCGTCCGCCGACCACCAAAACGGGTTGTTGATAATATATGTTCCTTCGAGTGCCATTCGTTTCAAAGTTGCCCGATAATACGGAACTTCGTGCGAAATGCGGTCAATAATCACATCGTATTTTTTCGCTTCATCAAGCCGAATTCCGCCGATTTTGACCATTTCGGCAACGACTTCGCCATTGCTTTTTTCGTTAATACTTTTAATAATTGATTCGGGAAACGTAACTTCGCGCCCGACTAAAATACCTACTTTTTTCATGTTGTTATAAAATTCCTTTTCTAAAAGTTTGTTAATATTACTGAATAAATTTCGGAATTGTCCGAAAACAGATAGTGTAATTTGAAATACGGTGAGTTTCAAGTTTGAGAATTAGGTTTGAATCTCAAGCAGCTTTTTCAACTACGCTTTCTCTTATTGGAGTTGTAATTTTTATCATCCATCCAAGCTTTTTTAATTTCATCTGGCAAGAGATTACGAATTCTTGAGGATACAGTTTTATGATAACTATCAAAAAGAGAAATCTCCTTATTCGGAGGTAGTATCAAAAGTTGTGGAAATAGAAAAAAGATAAAAATAGCGTATCCTTGTTTTTGACTAAAAAACAAAACAGGCAAAG
>JANOXW010000837.1:0-6011 GCA_031418635.1 Acidobacteriota bacterium | reverse complement strand
AGGATTAAAAAAGTGCATTCCGACAACTTTGTCAGGACGGGACGTAACGCCCGCGATTTTCGTGATTGAAATCGAAGAAGTATTCGTCGCCAAAATCGCGTGGGGCGCAGTCAATCTGTCCAACTCTTGGAAAATACCTTTCTTTACTTCAAAATGTTCAACCGCAGCTTCAACTACTAAGAAACAATCTTTAAAGTTATCAAAATCGTTCGTCGCTCTGATTTTCCGCAAAATCTCGCTTTTATCGTCTTCGGTAATCGTTTCTTTTTTGACAAAACGGTCAAGACTTTTGCTGATACTCTGCACACCACGCTCGACAAGTTCGGGCTTGATGTCATACATCACAACCTCATAACCGTTACTCGCGGCAAGTTGAGCAATTCCGTTGCCCATCGTTCCCGCGCCAATCACACCGATAATTTCACTCATTATTAAATAATCCTTTTTCTGATGAATTTCGTGTAAAACCTTTAATTAAAAATAACCAAAACAAATCCATAAAACAAACGAGTGAAAAGAATTATCTTTGCACTCGTTGAAGTTAATAAACTTATGAAGTTAAATCTATTGCCAATTATTCGGCGGCGGTTGAAATCTATTTTGTTGATAATCATTTCCGCCTAGATAAAATCTCTTTCCTTCGTCGCCGAACAGAAATACTAAGCCATAAACACCGGCAGCTGTTCCCAAAGGAAATGAAAGACACGCGACGATACTTCCGATAATTCCCCAAATTCTCGCGTTCGGCGATTCTTTCATCAACTTCCAACCGCCAACTATTTGCGGTATGACGAATACAAGGGAAAGAATAGCAAGGAAAACAATCATCCCGATAAACACCATTCCGACAACTTGTTCCTCATTTCTTCTCGCCGTGGCGAAAATTCCCGCACCTATTACACCGTAAAATAATACGATGAAAATCATTATCAATGATTGAATCCCACCGTGGATCATCAAAAATATTCCGGCAAGTTTGTTCTTTTCTTTTGCTGTCATGGTTTTCTCCTTCAATAAATTATTACCGATTTATCAAACGCAGATTCGGAATAAAATGTTGCAAAATCCGTCTAATCGCGTTCAACCGCCATCGCCACCGAATTTCCGCCGCCGAGACAAAGCGCGGCAACTCCTTTTTTCGCACCGCGACGTTTCATTTCGTAAAGCAACGTCGTCAAAATGCGTCCGCCCGAATTCCCGATAGCGTGTCCGAGAGCAACTGCACCACCGTTGACATTGACTTTTTCAATAACGAGTCCGAGTTCTTGCATCACGCCGAGTGCTTGCACGGAAAATGCTTCGTTGAGTTCAAATAAATCAACTTCTTCCATCGTCCAACCGGCTTTTTTCAAAACATTTTTCACGCCTTCGACCGGTGCCATCATAATTAATTTCGGTTCGATGCCCGAAGTTGCATACGCGATGATTCGCGCCAAAGGTTCGATTCCCAATTCCTTCGCTTTGTCGGCAGACGTAACGACAATCGCCGATGCACCATCATTAACGCCCGGCGCATTTCCCGCCGTTACCGTGCCGCCGTCTTTTTTGAACGCCGGTTTTAATTTGCTCAAAGAATCAACCGAAGTGTCATCACGAATCGTTTCGTCGTAATCGTAAATTAACGGATCGCCTTTGCGTTGCGGAATCTCGATTGACACGATTTCTTCGTCAAACCTACCCGAATCACGCGCTTCCATCGCCTTGCGGTGCGAATTAAAAGCGTATTCGTCCTGTGTTTCACGCGAAATTTGATATTTTTCCGAAACGACCTCGCCTGTATTTCCCATGTGCCAATTTTCAAACGGACACCACAAACCATCGTGAATCAACAAATCAATGTCGGTTTGATTGCCCATCCGATAACCTTCCCGCGCATTCGGTAGCGCGTAAGGAATATTCGACATTGATTCCATTCCGCCCGCAACGACAAAATCAGCGTCGCCGAGTTTAATCGCCTGCGCCGCAAGTGAAACCGCGCGAAGTCCTGAACCGCAAACCATATTGACGGTCAATGCCGAAACTTCCGGCGGCAAACCCGCTTTCAACGCCGTTTGCCGCGCCGGTGCTTGTCCGAGTCCGGCTTGCACAACGCAACCCATAATCACTTCGTTCACATCTTCAGGCTTTATGTTGGCGCGTTTCACCGCCTCTTTCACCGCAATCGCGCCCAAATCCGTCGCCGAAAATCCTTTCAAACTTCCAAGAAATTTTCCCGTCGCCGTTCTTACCGCGCTGATTATTACTGCATCTTTAATATCTGACATTTATATTCCTCTCTAAAATTAAAATCCTATAAATCTATTTTAACGGCGGACTGTCTTTCAGACAAATTCTGTATCCGGCAAAAATCAAAATAATCCCGATAAATTCGCCGATATACAACGCTTCGACAACGCCGGCTTTTGCCATTCCACCGCCGATGCCCGGAAGCAATGCACCGACTGAAATAAGTATATTGCCGATGGCACGATTTTTCCCGTTCTCGATTTTTGCATACCGAATCGCGCTGTAAAATGCCGAACCGATTAAGAAAATCGCCGCGTAAGTATTGATAAACGGGGTCAAAAGCCGCACCCATTGCCATTCGAGAATCGCGCCCGAAGGTCGGTAAATATCCATCACCGTCAAATTAACCGGCGATAAAAAGACACAGATAGACGCAAAGACGATAAACGGCACAGTGATAAAAGTCAAAATATTCGCTGTCCTCCGCTTGAGATGAAGATAGACCGAACCTTGCGCGA
The DNA here is from genome assembly GCA_031418635.1 of Acidobacteriota bacterium. GTDB lineage: Bacteria > Acidobacteriota > Blastocatellia > Pyrinomonadales > Pyrinomonadaceae. The sequence continues at coordinate 3,267 of JANOXW010000837.1, read as the reverse complement.
GTGGATAACCGCCGAGAATCGCGCCCGCGACATACCACGCCTTATTTAGAAAAATCGTGTTGCCGTGAAGCGTAATCGCGGCTTCGAGCAGCGTGCCTAACCCGTAAGTAAAAACGCCGATTGCCCACCACAAAAGATGCCTGCCGCCTTTAAACCGATAACGTCCGCCAATGTCAAAAAGAAAATAAATTGAAAAAAGCGTCGTCAAAATCGGCAGATAATGCACCGCGCTCAATTGATTAAAAACATCTTCCATTGTTTTAGACTACAACATTTTGTGGCAATTTGAGCAAATCACAATAGTTTAGATTTGCTGTAAAAAATTTATAGAAAATCTAATCTGCACGTTTTCAAACAAGATAAAGTCTGCCGGTTTTTTAAACCGGACATTTTTCAAGTTTTCAATTATTTGCCGTCAAAGTCTTTTTGTCGAACTCAAACTTAACACCCGTTAATTCTTCCGAAACTTCCCAAAGTTTTTTGGCAATAGCTTCGTCTTTTGATAATTTGTTTGTTTCAACTTCAACCGGATAACCGCGCAATTCCATAAAACCGTCAGGACCAAAATATTCCGCGCCTGTTAAATCTTTTTCGCTTGCTGCCCGCAGAGTTGGCAACGCACCCATCGAGATGTCTTGAGCAAAGAAAACGTTGAGAAATTCGACGATGCCCGAATTTCTTTGCAATTCCGTCGCCGTCCAACCCGGATGCGAGGCTGTCGTAATTAAATCAAGATTGTTTTCTTTCAATTTTTTGTCGAGTTCACGGGTGAAATAAATATTGGCAATTTTACTGTCGCCGTAGGCTTTCCATCCCGAATAACTTCTTTTTTCCCAATTTAAATCGTCAAAATTTATGTTGCCGGTTTTATGCGCCGAACTTGAAACATTGACAACTCTCGCACCTTTTGTGTTTATCAACAATTCCAAAAGCCGTCCCGTCAACGCAAAATGTCCAAGATGATTTGTGCCGAATTGCAATTCAAAACCGTCCGCCGTTTTTGAATAAGGCGGAATCATCACACCTGCATTATTTATCAACAAATCGAGTTGCGAATAATTTTTCTTAAAGTTTTCGGCAAAGTTTTTCACCGATTCCAAATTCGCTAAATCCAGTTCTAAAATACGCAAATCAGCGTCTTTTATTCCGCTTTTGATTTTGTCCGCCGCCGCATCTCCTTTTTCCAAATTGCGAACTGCGATAATTACCGTCGCTTGTTTTTCCGCCAAAACCCGCGCTGTTTCATAGCCAATTCCGCTACTCGATCCCGTTACAATGGCAACTTTGCCTTTTTGATTTGGTATATTTTCCGTTGTCCATTTTTCGTTCGTCATTTTTCTTTACTCCTTTTTAATAACTGAATATTCGTTTAATAAATGTCAAAAAAGTTAGTTCGTAACCGCGTCCCACGCAATTTCAAACGTCGTTTCCAACGTCTTTTCGTCCAAAATAATCTCGCCGCTAAAATGCTCTTTTATCAATCCCGTCAACGGCGAAAAAGTAAAAGCGATAAAGATTTCAAGCGAAATATCCTTGAAAATCTTCTCCGTCTTTCCGCGCTTAAACAAATCCAACAGCGGCTTGAAATAGCTCATACTTTCATCTTTGCAAATGCCGACAACCATCGGCGAATTAGCAAATTGCTCGGCAAAAGCAAATCTAATCGGGTTTGTCGTCGCGTATTGATAAAAATTGTTCCAAATAATTTTAAAGGCTTCCGCCACCGCTAAATCCGGCTTGACACCTTGCAGAAGTTTCGCATTCATTTCTTGTTTGACAAACAAATATATTTTATTGAGAAGCTGTTCTTTGTTCTCAAAATAAGTATAAATCGTCGCTGGCGAAACATTCGCGGCTTTGGCAATTTTCGACATCGAAGTATCGGCAAAACCATTCGCCGTAATCAGCTCTATCGCTGCATCGCAAATCGCTTGTTGTTTATTGTCATCTTTCCTTCGCACAATTTTAAAATAAACGAACATTCGTTTATTATCAATCGAAGTTCACTATTTAACATTTATTCTTGCATTTATTTGTTAGATGGCTTTAATATTTTAATCTGGTTATGTTACGCAGAAAACGAAAACCATTGAATAGTGAAGCGTAAATTTAAGTTCTACATTTTGCATTCTAAATTCTTTTGGATAAAGTTTTATTTTTTTTATATGAGTTTAGAATTTAGAATGCAAAATGCGGAATTCACATCCATTTTGCGTAAGATGAGTTAATTTATATGAAAGTGAACAAACCTCAAATTAGAAAATTTTTTATTTATCTCTGCCTTTTTGTTTCGATTTTTCTGACGGATTCGGCAAGAACATACGCTCAACAGATTGTAGATAAAACCGTAGCAACAGTTGGCGACGGCGCGGGCGTTCCCGAACTTATAACTTATTCGGATTTGCTTTGGCAACTTGCCCTGCAACCAAATGTGCCATTAAATCCGCCGACTTCCGAAGACCTTAATCGCGCTCTTCAACTCATTATCAACCAGCGTTTATTTGCACTTGAAGCCGAACGATTGCCGCGTGCCACACCGCTTCAACCGGAAATAGATGCGGAGATAAAGCGTGTTTTAGAACAGTTTCCGACCACTGATTTATTTGAACAGCGTTTGCGCCTTGTCGGGTTTGATTCAATAAAAGACGATAACTTTCAACGCATTATGGCGCAACGAGTGGCGATAGAAAAATATCTCGATTTTCGTTTTCGTTCATTCGTCGTCATCACGCCTGAAGATGAAACAAAGTATTTCCGTGAAGTTTTTACGCCTGAATTTCGTCGCCGAAATCCGGGGTTATTGTTGCCGACGCTTGAGGAAACACGCTCTCAAATCAACCAAATCTTGACAGAAGAAAAAGTCGCCCGCGACATCGAAGAGTTTTTGGACGATGCCAAAAGACGCGCTGAAGTTATTGTTCTGAATGAAGTTTAGCTATTCAGACTTAGCATTTCCATCAGTTCGATCTCTTTTGGCAAAGCCGTCCTGGCACCAATTTCACGGCATTTTAGCGCGGCGACCGCATTTGCTATTTGCGCTGAAGTTTCTACTGTTTCCCCTTTTATCAAACCATATAGAAACCCGACGCGAAACGCATCGCCCGCGCCGGTTGTGTCTTTACAGCCGTTTGGGACTTCGTAACCGTTTGTTTCGATAAATTCGTCATTGCATAAAATCAATGAACCTTTCTCGCCCAAAGTCATTCCGACAATCGCGCAACCAAACCGATGCTTTATCTCGCATAAAGATGCTTTTTTGTCTTTTAT
>JANOXW010000836.1:0-8014 GCA_031418635.1 Acidobacteriota bacterium | reverse complement strand
ACGTAAATCGTTCACCTTTTCGCAAAGATTTTTGAAATTCCTGCGCCGCTTTCAACAATTCTTCGATGTTCCAACGCTTGTTTATCGGCATCAATTTATCGCGCAGTTCGTCATTGGGCGCAGACAAAGAAATCGCCAAATTCGGACGCGCTTTCAGTTTTGTAAATTCATAAATTTTCGGCACGATTCCCGCTGTCGAAACCGTAACTCGATTTGGCACAATAAAAAGTCCGTCCTTTTCCGCCATAATTTCGAGAGCTTTTATCAGATTTTCAAAATTCAAAAACGGTTCGCCCGCGCCCATTCCGACTAAATTTGTGCCGTGCGGCGTTTCTGCGCCCGCGCCATAAACGTCGTTGAGAACAATGATTATTTGCTCGATAATTTCTCCGACGGTTAAATTTCGCAACAATCCGAGTTTTGCCGTCAAACAAAAATCGCATTTCAACGGACAGCCCGATTGTGACGAAAAACAAATCGTGTCGCGGTTTTCGGTTGGAATAAAAACTGCTTCGACAGGAAAATTATCGTGCGTTTTCATCAAATAGCGGCGCGTTCCATCGGTTGAAACATAGTGCGATTCGACGCGAAGACTGTTTACTTCCGCAACTTCCGCGAGTTTTTCGCGCAAAGATTTCGGCAAATCGGTAATTTCCTCAAACGAACTAATTCGTCTTTCGTGCAAACCTTTAAATATTTGCATCGCCCGATATTTCGGTTCGCCGAGATTTTTGACAAATTCGGTTAGTTCAACTTTTGAAAAGCCCGTTAGATGAAGTTTTTCACTCATTACAAACTTAGTTTAACGTAAATTTTGATAAAAAGGCACAAACGAATTTTTAATAAATTATGATAGACTTTTCAAAAATACATTTGGTGAGTTATTTATGAGCAAAAAAACAATCGGTGCGATAATCGCTTTGGTCATTTTGGTTTTGGCGATTTTGTTTTGCTCTTGGGCAGGGCAAAAAATCAATGAAAAATTGAACGAGATAAATCCTGACGCGCAAAAGCCTTCGACCGATGAACCGACTTCGCCTTCAACCGACAAAATCCCGAATCAGCAAACGCATCTTGCGCTTGGAAATCCGAGTGGCGCAACCTCAAATCCCGATAATTACTTGCTTGAAAATAATTTTTACGCGCTTTCCTATAATCGCCAAAAAGGAATACCTAATTGGGTTTCGTGGCGTTTAGCTAAAGATGATTTTGGTGAAACTGATCGTCAAAATGATTTTCGTCCCGACAATCGTCTGCCTAATGAATGGAAAAAAGTTACGCCTTCTGATTATTCGGGAAGCGGTTTTGATCGCGGGCATCTGTGTCCGAGTGCTGACCGTTCAAGTTCGGTCAAAGCCAACAGCGAAACTTTTCTGATGACCAATATGACACCGCAAACTCACGATTTGAACGCCGGACCGTGGGAAAAATTGGAATCGTATTCAAGAAGCCTAGCGCGTCGAAATGTAACGCTCTATATTATTGCCGGACAATACGGCGAAAAAGGAAAAATAAAAAATAAAATCACTGTGCCGACAAACTTTTGGAAAATAATCGTCTTTATGCCCGATAATGCCGATATTTTCACAATCAACCAGGACACGCGCATTATCGCCGTTGATATGCCGAATTCGGAAGGTGTCCAAAACGAAAATTGGCGAAAATTCCGCACAACCATCCGAAATATCGAACAAAAAACCAACTATAACTTTTTTTCAAATCTGCCCGAAAATGTGCGAAATTCATTAAAAACAAAAGTTGATATAAAGCAATAAATTGTTACTTAACTTCAGTCTTGAGTTGAAAATCAAGCCAGAAAATAGCACACGGATAAACGCTGATTGGACAGATTTTCACGGATTTTATTGATTATTATCCGAAACTGCTAAAAATCTATTTGAAATAATCGGCGCAAATGTGCTAAATCAGTGAAAATCTGCGTGCTATTTATTCTTTTATTTCAACTCTGGACTGAGGTTGACTTAGAATTTCGAGGTTTTACTTTTTTACTTTTACTTTTTATTTACCACCACGAAGATTTCTTTTTCGACGATGAACCGCCGAAAATCCCGCCGAGAACGCCACGCACTATTTCACGTCCGACGTTGCTGCCGATGGCTCTTGATGCACTTTTGGCAAATGCGCCGAAAGCATCCGTTGCCGTATTGCCTTTGGCGGCTTCCTTTTCGGCTTTGGCGGCTTCTTTTGCTTCCTGTTCGGCTTGTTCCGCCGCCACTTCCGCTTCCGCCTGCTGTTGCGCCGCCTGTGCCGCCACTTCCGATTTCGCTTTCAGCATTTCATACGCCGATTCGCGGTCAACGACAGTTTCGTATTGTCCCGCAACAAGTGAATTTGCTAAAAGTTGCTGACGTTGCTCAGGTGTAACAGGTCCGATATGACTGTGCGGCGGAATTACAAAAGCGCGTTCGACCATCGAAGGAATTCCCTTCTCATCCAAAAATGAAACCAACGCTTCGCCGACTCCGAGTTCGGTAATTGCTGTCGCAACATCAACTTCGGGATTTTGACGGAAAGTTTCAGCCGCTGCTCGAACACCTTTTTGATCTTTCGGCGTGAAAGCGCGTAGTGCGTGTTGGACACGATTTCCGAGTTGTCCGAGAATACTTTCGGGAATGTCAACAGGATTTTGCGTAACAAAATAAACTCCGACACCTTTTGAGCGAATCAAGCGTACGACTTGTTCGATTTTATCAACCAAAGCCTGCGGCGTATCGTTGAACAGAAGATGCGCTTCGTCAAAGAAAAAGACAAGTTTCGGCTTTTCCAAATCGCCGGCTTCGGGCAACATTTCAAAAAGTTCCGAAAGCAGCCACAGCAAAAAAGTCGAATAAAGTTTCGGCGAATTAAAAAGTTTGTCCGCCGCCAAAATATTTATCACACCCTTGCCGCCAATCGTTTGCATAAAATCGCTGAGATTAACCGCCGGTTCACCGAAAAATTTCTCCGCGCCTTGCGCTTCGAGTTCAATCAAACCGCGCTGAATTGCGCCGACCGAAGCCTTTGAAACATTGCCGTATTCGGCTTGAAATTGGTCAGCATTTTCGCCGACGTATTGAAGCAAAGCGCGTAAATCTTTGAAATCAAGCAACATCATTCCGCCCGTATCGGCGATTTTGAAACATAACGTCAAAACTGCCGATTGCGTATCGTTCAGTTGCAAAACTCGTGCCAACATCAGCGGTCCCATTTCCGAAATCGTGGCGCGAAGCGGATGACCTTGTTCACCAAAAACGTCCCACAACGTCGCCGGACAATTTGCAAACTCGAAACCTTCTTTAAGTCCGAGCAACGTCAAACGGTCGTCAACCCGTTGATTGCCACCGCCGATTTGTGAAACTCCGGTCAAATCGCCTTTGATGTCCGCCATAAAAACCGGCACGCCGAGATGACTAAAACTTTCCGCAAGTCGTTGTAAAGTAATAGTTTTACCCGTTCCGGTCGCGCCCGTAATAAGTCCGTGCCGATTCGCTTTATCGGGCAACAAATAACATTCTTTTGCGTCTTTTTTCGCAACTACAATTGGTTCCGCCATAATTTTTTATTTTATCAGGGGTTGTATGTAGCTAATTTTACTACAATTAAGTAAATCGTCAAGCACACCTGTTTTAGAGAATAAACTATTGCCTTTATTTATCAGGGCTTTCCTATAAAAAAGTTTGTCATATCGCGTAGCGATAAAATGAGTTTAGCCCTGTCTTTTAAGGCACGGAAATTGATAGTTTATAGTATTCGTCGCGTCAGCGACGGCTGAAAAATCATAAATTCAGTTATCGCTGACGCGACCGCCGCCAATTCTTAACTAAAGCAGTCCATAAATGAACTGCCTACATTCAAAATGTCGCTCTGCGACAAAAACTTTGACCCAAATAATTCAATTTATTTTTTATAGAAAAGCCCTGCTTTATTTATTGTCTTTATTTTCAAATCAGCCAAAAAAGGTGCGCGTTTTTTAGCCGCACACCTTTTTTTGTTAGTGAATATATTTGCTGTCGCAAAATCTTCAGTTTTCCCCGTTGGCTAAATTTTCCTAAGCGAGAGTATAATTTCTCCTTCATATTGCTCCGATGGCTTTCCGTCTTTAGTTTTCAGGTTCGGCATTTTGAGTCGCGCCACACCGCGATCTGATATTTATCGCGTGAAATGTGCTTGCCGCCTGTAATTTGAAATCTACCAGCAGAAGCGGGTCTATCCGTGTATTGGTAAAAAGGTGGAGCGGATGATTTGACTGTGTTCCGAACCAACTGCCCGACGCGCCCGAACTGCTGCCGCCGACATAGCTGCTGACGGTCGTTGTGCCGTCGGTCTGTGTCAGACCGAACAAACCTGTGCCGGTGTTTGCTCTGACCTCGTTTGCCTGAAGCGTTCCGCCGAGCGTTCCGTTGCCGGAAATATTAAAATCGGCGGTTTGCTGCGTCGTCGAATTTCTGATAAATGAATTGCCGACGCTCGTCGTCGTTACATATTCGCTCGCATCAACGCCGCCGAGTTTGTTTGAATCGAGCGCGACATCGGCTTGCGCGGCTGACAGTGTGCGAATCGAATACGGCGACGAGGTGATTTGCTGGCGCGGATTAAGCGTGACGAAACTTTCATTCGTGCTGCGCCGAACCGAGATTTGCAGAAATCTGTCCGCGCCCGGAAATGCCACAGCACCTAAATCGAAATCGAGATTAACGGTGAACACGCCTTGATTAACCGCAACATTATTATTGGTAATAGGCGAGCTGATTTGGTCCGCGCCTCCCAGCGAGCCGAACAAACGAATCTCCATCTGGTAAATTGCCTGCGGCGTTCCGTTGTCAGTCAATTTTCACTGATAAGTGAACGTAGTCGTTTGCGCGAAAGCCGCGATTGCCGTTAAGTTGACAAATATCAAGCCGATAAAAATACGTTGTAAATTTGATTTTTTTAACATTGAACTTTTCTCCTTTTTATTAAATTCCATAACTTTTAATTCCGGCTGATTTTTTGCCTTCAAATAATAACGCGATATAAAAACATAAAAAGGCTAATTATTTTTTATGATTGTTTATGTTTCAGAAAATATTTTGTGGTCGTCCGCTTTAATTTTGAATGTCGTTTATTTTTATCACCGACAGAGAAACCGAAAGTGGTTTCGACGTGAAAAATAATTTGCGCCGAAACCGCTTCTGTTTGCCGATTATTGAAATCGCGTTGCCGTTGAAGTTACGCAACCCATAGTGATTAAGGCGACTAGCAACATCAACAAACCTAAAAATGTTCCGACTATCGTTTGCATAATTTTATTTTTCATTTTTTTCTCCTCTATTTTGTGATTTATTTTTTCTGCCTGCTCTTTTCTGCGGAGAATTCGTCTTTTCTAAAACCGGCTTTTCCGCTTGAGAGAGGCTTGGAGCGTCGAAATCTTTCATCGCAAAAAACTTTCTTTTTCGTCAACTTTGCGTTACAATGCCTGTATCTTTTGCAAATTCGGCACACTCGCGCTTTTTTGATTTTTCGGCTCCGCAATTGATTTAATCAGAGAGGTGCAAGGATGTCTTTGGATTTAGATTTAATTTATTCTCAATTTAACTTTAAGGTGGATAAATCAGACAAAAAGAAGATTTACGAGTTTGAAAAATTTCGGCTCGATGCCGTTCATCTGATGCTTTATCAACAGGATGAAGAAATTCCGCTTGTTCCGAAAGCGATTGAAACGCTTCTGGCATTGATCGAAAAACGCGGCGAAATCCTGAGCAAGGATGAATTGATGAAAACCATCTGGACGGATTCGATAGTCGAAGAAGGAAATCTCGCCCAATATCTTCATCTTCTCAGAAAAATCTTAGGCGAAACAAAAGACGGCAAACCGTTTATCGAAACTTTCCGACGGCGTGGTTATCGCTTTAACGGCGAAGTCAGCGTCGCCAATTTTTCAGCGGAAACGAAACAAGAAAATACGAATCAAAATTTTGTGCCGCATTCCGCGCCGACCAATGGCGGAGCAATCAGAAAAGCGACAACGGGAAAAGTCGTTGCGTTGGCTGATTGGCGGCACGAAACGGAAGCGGACGAAAAATCTCTGCCAGAAATTTTACCAGCCGCACAACCGGAAGAATTTCCGTCTGAAAACGAAACTCAAAACACGGAATATTCACCCAGCGAAATCAAAAGCCGCCAACGTAGTTTCGCCGTCGGCTTGATAATTCTGCTTCTCACCTCAATCGGTTTAGGTTATTGGTTTTTCGCCAATCTTTCGTCAAACGCCGCCATCGAATCAATCGCCGTTTTGCCGTTTGAGAACGCGAGCGGCGATGCGAATTTGGATTATCTGTCGGACGGTTTGAGCGAGAGCGTGATTGACCGCCTCGCACAATTGTCGCAACTGAAAGTTATCGCCCGCAGTTCAAGTTTTAAATATCGCGGCAACGCCGATTTATCGGAAGTGACAAAAATGCTCAATGTGCAGGCGATTGTTACAGGCAGAGTCGCGCAGCGCGGCGACGATTTGATTATCAGAGTCGAAATGATTGACACCCGCGATAACCGACAACTTTGGAGCGAAAACTTTACCCGCAATCCATCAGACATTCAGAAACTGCAAACGGACATCTCGCGTGAGATTACGGAAAATCTCCATCTGCGTTTATCGGGAGCGCAGACGCGGCAACTTATCAAACAGGAAATGACAAATTCGCTGGCTTACGAATTACTGCTCAAAGGACTCTTTTATTGGCGCAAACGCGGGGAGGAAAATCAAAAGAAAGCCATCGAGTATTACGAACAGGCGATTGCTGTTGACCCGAATTACGCGATTGCTTACGCCAAACTTTCCGTCAGCTACACACTTCTTGCCGGGAATGGCATTGTGAACCGAAAGAGTTCATACCCAAAGCGGAAGGGGCGGCGCGAAAGGCTCTGGAACTTGACGAAAATCTGGCGGACGCGCATCTGGCGCGGGCAATGCTTTATCAAAATGCCTGGGATTGGGCGGCTGCCGAAGCCGCATTCAAGCGCGCTATTGAATTAAATCCGAATCTTGTCGATGCGCGTATCAGATACTCCGATTATCTCAGTATTATCGAGCGACACGACGAAGCCATTACTGAAACTAAACGCGCCGTCGAACTTGACCCGCTGTCACTTTACGCTAAATTGTATGTTGCCACCGCATTTTACCTTGCGCGTCGGTTTGACCAGGCAATTGTCGAAAGTGAGAAAATGCTCGAACTGGATAAAAAAAATATCCCCGCGTATTCCACGCTTGGCTTTTGTTATGGCGCGAAGGGAATGTACGGGCAAGCCATCGCCAATTATCAGGAGGCAGCGCGGCTTAGCAGCGCACCTCAGGGTTCGCAGATTTATCTCGGCATGGTATACGCCCGCTCCGGTGAACGTGAAAAAGCGTTGAATATTCTCAAGCAGGCAGAAACGAGCAGGGAATATGTCTCGCCCAACGAGTTAGCGGTTCTCTACATCGCCCTGGACGAGCGCGAAAAGGCGTTTGCGTCGCTCGAAAAAGCCTACACCGCGCACGATTCACAGTTGCAATACTTAAAAGTTGATCCGTTTTTCGACCCTTTGCGCGACGACCCGCACTTTCAGGATTTGCTACGCCGCGTCGGGTTGCCGCAATGAAATTAAGCAATAAGATAGAACAACCTACGAAACGAACCACGTTTCATCGAATTAATAAGGCGAATGAATTTTGAGTAACTTTTCCTAAAATCGGATAATTACTTCTTTTTGGGTGAAACCCTATATTTTCTCTAAACCCAAGCCGATAGTTTCAGCACTTAATTTTGCACAATAATGCGAATCAGTAGTTGAAAACGAGCAGAAAGAAAGCCACCGCTAGTTTTCCCTAACAGTGGAGCATCAAGCCATCGGTTGAGCGAACTTTGGAAGCGGTTTGGATATTGGTCTTTTCGTTAATCCAATTGAAAAGGCTTTCAATCGGTTGGCGGAATTTGCTGATAAGGCGGTTGTGATATTTTTCAGATTCAGTTAAATCTGTGCCTTTCGGCTTTTT
>JANOXW010000835.1:0-7666 GCA_031418635.1 Acidobacteriota bacterium | reverse complement strand
GAATCCTCGTCCGATTGTAGCGCGACGGCACTACATTGAAACTGGTAATTTAAGGCATTTCGAGGTTTATTTTTCCTCTGTTGAAAAATTAAGAGAAAACTTAAAATACGATTTATCAGAATCGGACGGTCGGATTGTCGTAGTTTTATGCGAAACAAAGGAAGAAAGGAAGAGGTCGTGTCAAATGTTGTGGAAATGAATTCATAGCGTTCCTCGCACTTTCTTCCTTTCCTTAAATTTTAACCTTCCATTTTCGGTAATTTGACCTCTTTTAGTTTTTCCGGGTGGCTGATTCTGCTCCATCGCTTCTCACAACTTTCCAGGATTTTGAACACCAAATGCGTTCCGCTGCGCGCTGACCGAAATCTTTTCGCCGCATCGGAGCGCAATCTGACGGTCGCAAACGGGGATTCAATCACATTGGTAGTTCGCAAATGCCGATGATGTTCTGCCGGAAATTCGTAAAACGTCAAAAGCCTCGGCAATGCCACAAATAAACATTCTATCGCCTGATAATACTCGGCTTTTTTCCAATCCGCGAGCAATTCTTTCGCCAATCTTTCTGCCACTTCCCGACTTGATGCCGAATAAATCCCGCGCAATCTCAAGATTGCTTCTGAATGCTCACCTTTTGGCAATTTGTCTAAAATATTTCGCATTTTGTGCAACCAACAAAGTTGTTCCTTGGTTTCTCGCCACACTTTTGGCAGTGCCGCCCAGAATCCTAACCCACCGTCTGCCATCGCCAAGGCTGGTTCGTTCATTCCTCGTTTCTTTAAGTCTCTCAAGCAGTTATACCAACTCTCGGTTGACTCTCGAAATCCTTCCCGCATCGCCAAAAGATGCTTTTTGCCTGAAATATCCACTCCAATTATTACCAACAAACACCGCTTTTCATCCGCAATTCCGGCTTTTAAATAAATTCCATCTGCCCAGACATAAACGATTTTCAGTTTTGATAAATCTTGTTTTTCCCAACTTTCATATTCATCTTTGAATTTCTTGTTCAATCTCGAAATCGAACTGGGCGAAAGTGGAGCCGATTCTCCAACCAAAAATCTCAAAGCCGGTTCAAAATCTCGCGTCGCTAACCCTTCCACAAACAAGTTTGGAAATAAACAATCCAATCCTTCTGAACGCCGTTTGTATTTCTTGACTAATTGGGAGTCAAATTTCTCAGCATTATCTGAAACTCGCGGAACTCTCACTTCTAAACTTCCAAACGAGGTTGAAATCGTCCTCTTTTGATGATGTCCATTGCGATAACCGCGAAAATCTTCTGCCGAAGTCTTGGCATATTTCCCGCGCTCCAGAAACTCCGCAACTTCTATTTCCAAAGCCTCCTGAATTATTCGTTGAGCCGCATTTCTCGCCAATCGTTCTAAATTAAACTGCGGCAGGTTTGCTTCGTTTTCATAAAGATCACTGTCAAAGAACAATTTGTCGTTGTAAATTGAGTTGTTTTTAGTGTAATTTTGTTTCATAGCGTATCTCCTTTTCAGGCTTCAAGCCTGTTATGTTTTTTGATCAAAACAAGGATACGCTATTTTTATCTATTTTCTATTTCCACAACTTTTGATACTACCTCCTTTTGAACTATATTTGTTCACGCGAAAAACTATCGAATATTGAAAAAGTTACAGCTATTTCAACAGGAGTTTTAGCAACTTCGGAAGACGGCAGAAGATGGTTAAATGTAAATGGAGTTGAAGTTAGCAGATGCAAAAGCGATGTTATTTTGACGTTACGAACACCGCAAAAAGAAATTACGGTTGGAATTTCAACCAAACAATGTAATAACTGAACACCGACCAATGCTCAACTTTACTTTACAACGGCAAGAAGTTTTCTTAATCTTTTGCGTGAAAATAATTTTGAAATTTCACAAGATGCGGAAATAGCTCTTCGTCAATTTTGCGGCGATGAAGGTTTTCGCCCATTGGACTTCCCCGAAATTCTTGTCAATAGAACATCTTATCCCAGACGCTTCTTTTGGGAAGAAATAAACAACGAAGGAAGAATTGAGTTAAAACAAATTTTCACAAAAAATCAAGATGAAATAACTCGTCTTTTGCTGCAAAAAGCCTATCTTGATGATCCGTTTGTCCCTGAATATGTTTTGCACAAAACAAAACTGGCTAATTCTTGGGAACAAACTGAAATTGCAATCTACACAATTAAAGAACTTATTGCACTTTCAAAAAATTACGCAGGTTTTCATCTCAAACCGTATTCAGTTAGAAAAGGAAGTTACAGAGATGCGGTTGGCGTAAGTCATTTAGCTCCGCGTTTTGGAATTGTCCAAATGCAACGCGGCGGTCAAGCACAACACCCGACACAGTTGCAATTTAATTTGGAAGCAGGATATTTCTACAAAATTTGAGCAAGATGTTGAGCAATTTGATAAGCAAGCAATGGCGGAACAGCATTCCCGATTGTCGCACGAATGTCGCCAAGTGAGCCGACAAATTTGTAAGAATCGGGGAAAGATTGAATTCGTAAGGCTTCTCGAATTGTCAGCGACCTTGTGGCAATCGGATGAACATTTCTACAACCCGAAATCATTCCAAAAGTTGTTTGCACAGTTGAAGCCGGTTCATTCCAAATTTGCCTTTTGTAAGTTGTATTGTAACCCGATGGCGGACGTAAAGTTACATCTTCGTTCTCGTGGGCGGATTTTCCTTGCGGCACATTCCACAACCAATTTATAACGTGGTCAGGATGTTTGACGGCTTCGTGAAAAATATCTTTTTCGCATTTTTCGCCCGATTCTAAAAACTCTAAATCGGAACAAGCATCGGCAAAAATTCGATAATATTCTGTTGTTGAAAAGAGGTCGGAAAATTCGCCGTGTGTTTCGTTTGGAAAAGTTGGTAATAGATTCAAATTTTTTCTGACAGCAATAAAAAAAACTCGTTCACGATGTTGCGGAACACCAAAATTTTTCGCATTTACCTCAAAATGTTTGACTATGTAACCCGATTTTGCAAACTCTTCGTAGATATTATTAAGAACTAAACTTCCGTCCTCATTTTTCATCGAAGTCAAAAGCCTAACATTTTCCATCACGGCAATTTTAGGCTGTAATCCGCGAACAGCTTTCAGATAATCTTTGAACAAAGGATTTCTCTCATCTGATTTATCGCGTTTTCCCGATAAACTGAAACCTTGACACGGCGGACCACCGATAATTACATCAATATCGCCAAATTTATTATTCCATTCGATAATGTCTTGAGGTGTAATTTTTTGAATATCTGAGCCTAACTCCACCGCATTTGGAAAATTTTGATGATAAATTTGACGAAATTCTTTTTTTAATTCGAGAAAGCCTAAAATATTAAAGTTCGCCCAATTAAAACCCAAACTAAATCCGCCGCAACCCGAAAAAAAAGAAAGAACTTTTCCTTTTTTTGATTGAGTATATCTATCTTTCTCAAGTTGTTTTAATAATTCAAGATAATCTTTGTTTGCTTCAGTTTGTCTGATTTGTGATGCTCGCGTAGTGTCTTTTGCGATTCCGTTAAACGAATGAGATTGATAGCGTTTCTTTTTAAGTTCAGTAATTTTTGTTTCCGAAATTGTCTCTAAAATTTCTTCGATTGAGCCGATATAATTGGTGTTTAATGAAGATTTATCAAGTTCAAAAGCCGACAACAAATGTTGCGGAACACAAGCCAACTTCGCAAGTTTAGCCTGCGATAAACCAATTTCCTGTCTTTTTGCTTTTAACCAAAAACCTGACTCTATCATTATGAATTTTTCACTCAACTAAATCTATAACTATTGTTTCCAATTTCAATGATGCTCCTTCGCCCCTTCTGGCAAATTCCCTTGATAAATCTCGCTTCCTTTATCAACAAATTCCTTCGCCTTTTCAGCCATTCCGACTGCTAATGCTTTTTCTTCCTCGATATTTTGCTCTTTGGCGTATTCGCGGACATCTTGCGTGATTTTCATCGAGCAGAAATGTGGTCCGCACATTGAGCAGAAATGGGCGAGTTTTGCACCTTCGGCGGGGAGCGTTTCGTCGTGAAATTCTTTGGCAATGATTGGGTCGAGGGCGAGGTTGAATTGGTCTTCCCAACGGAATTCAAAACGGGCTTTGGAAACGGCGTTGTCGCGGATTTGTGCCGATGGATGACCTTTTGCCAAATCCGCCGCGTGTGCCGCTAATTTGTAGGTAATCACGCCGTCTTTGACATCTTTTTTGTTGGGCAAACCGAGGTGTTCTTTCGGCGTAACGTAGCAGAGCATCGCCGTTCCGAACCAGCCGATCATCGCTGCACCGATTGCCGATGTGATGTGGTCAAAACCGGGAGCGATGTCGGTTGTCAGCGGTCCGAGCGTATAAAACGGAGCTTCGCCGCAAACCTCTAACTGCTTATCCATATTCTCTTTAACGAGGTGCATCGGGACGTGACCGGGACCTTCAATCATCGTTTGCACATCCATTTCCCAAGCGATTTTGGTCAATTCGCCAAGCGTTTCGAGTTCGGCAAACTGAGCCGCGTCGTTGGCATCGGCAATCGAACCGGGACGCAAACCGTCGCCCAAACTGAACGCGACATCATACGTCTGCATAATCTCGCAAATCTCGCGGAAATGGGTGTAAAGAAAACTTTCTTCGTGATGTGCCAAGCACCATTTCGCCATAATCGAACCGCCGCGAGAGACAATTCCCGTCGTCCGTTTCGCCGTCAGAGGAACATGTGCGAGGCGAATTCCCGCGTGAATCGTGAAATAATCAACGCCTTGTTCGGCTTGCTCGATCAAAGTGTCGCGGTAGATTTCCCAAGTCAAATCTTCGGCTTTTCCGTTGACTTTTTCGAGAGCCTGATAAATCGGCACAGTCCCGATCGGCACCGGCGAATTCCGCAAAATCCATTCCCGCGTGGCATGAATATTTTTGCCCGTGGACAAATCCATCACCGTATCCGCACCCCACAAAGTTGACCAACGCATCTTTTCGACTTCTTCCTCAATCGAACTCGTAATTGCACTGTTTCCAATATTTGCGTTAATTTTGACAAGAAAATTTCGCCCGATAATCATCGGTTCGGATTCGGGATGATTGATGTTATTCGGAATAATCGCCCGACCGCGAGCGACTTCATCACGGACAAATTCGGGCGTTACAAATTTCGGAATCGAAGCCCCAAACGACTCGCCTTTGTGCTGATGATAAAGCGACGAACGATCATCAATCTGCTCGCCAACAAGCGTTTCAAACGCAATATTTCGCCCCAAATTTTCCCGAATCGCCACATATTCCATCTCTGGCGTGATAATTCCCTGCCGTGCGTAAGACATCTGCGAAACATTTTTGCCCGCTTTTGCACGCAGCGGCGGACGTTTCAATGCCGGAAATTCTTCGAGTTTGGTGTGTTCCTTGAGCTTCGCCACGTCTTCCGCACCTTTGGTCAAGTAGCCGTTATCCTGCGGCAGAATCTCGCGTCCGACGTATTCTTCGACATCGCCGCGCCCGATAATCCACTCACGCCGCAACGTCGGCAAACCTTCGCGGACATCGCATTTGACGCGCTCATCCGTATAAACGCCGCTCGTATCATAAACGCGCACGGGCGCATTTTCTTCGAGTTCGTCAGCCATATTGCGTGTCGGACTCAAAGCAATCTCACGAAACGGCACATTCAATTCGATCTTCTGCGAATTCCGTGTGTCGCCGTTGGTCGTCACATAAATCTTGTCTGAATTTGGAAACTTAATTTCGTCGCTGGTTAATTCTTGTATGTTTTTTTCACTCATTGTTTTTCTCCCTTCGTCGGTATTATCCGCATCAGGTTTTTAGCGTCTTGTTCCATTTGAACAACTCTCAGCATTAAATATGCTCCGCTGAAAACTCTATTTGCTTTTCTCAATTCTAACTAAATATTTTTTGTTTGCCCAACCATATTTTGGAATTCCATCAAGATAATCAAAGTATTCAACATAAATCCATTTGTGAGAACTTTTGATTAAAGTAACTTGCTGATTAGGATAAATAACAGCTATTGTAGCCGACTTAAAGTTTGGTTTAATTTTCAATGTAAGACTTCTTTGGACAACATAGTAAGTTTTGTCTGTTTTAAATTCTTCATTAATCCCTTTGGTAATTTGGTTAAGAAATTCTATAAATTCATAATGTCTTTGGTCAAAAATTTGTGAAGATTGTTTTCCTTCATCAGACTGAAGTTTTGCGTAATAAAGCGAACCCGTATTGACCAAAAACGTAAGTAACCCAATGATAAATGTTAATACCTCTAATTTATTAGCAAAAGAAGATTGTTTATCTAATGTGTTTTTCACAAAAGACTCTAATTCCTTTGAATCAACTTTGTTTTTTTCAATATTCTCAAGAATCTCTTGAAGTTGTAATGATATTTCAACAGCAAAGGATTTTGTTAAAGTTTCTATGTTCTTAATATTTTCAATTGATAACGCTGTTAAAAAAGCATTCGCTCTAATTTTTGTTAAGTTAGAAGCGTGAATTTTAGCAAAATCTGATGCAATGTTTTGTAATAAAGCAAATTGACCAATATAGATGTCATTTAAAAGCAATGGATTTATATTCATCAAAGGTATTTGATAATTTCTTAACAACTGCGAATAGTCAATTTTAGGAATCAAATGCGAATAATCAATTTTGGGGAGAAATTGAGCAAAATCTATTTTAGGTATATTTATTTGAAGTGATTTTACCACTTCAGAAAAATCAATCTTTGGCAATGATTCTAATAATTGCTGATTTAATAAGGCAAGATTAGGTGTTTGAATATTAAGTTCTTCTAACTTTTTAGATTTTTCCGCTGCATCTGCGAGTAATTTTAATTTGTTTATATCTACCATTTCTATATTTCTAAGCCGCAATCAAGTATTCCAACTTCTGAAAAGGCAAAGCATTGTAAGCCAAAATGAGGTCGTCTTTATTGATGCCGGAATCTAATAATTCTCTGACGACTTCGGCATCGGTGTTGTCGCGTTCGACGTGGACGATGCCGTCTTGCAGACGGAAGTGCAGAACGACATCGTATATTCGCCGTCCTTTTTCGTTCCAGCCGGAATCTATAACCATAAATTCATCAGTTTCACGGTCGCAAACGGCGTGTGTTTGGATGTCGCCGTTAGCAGGCTGAAATTGGGACTGGCGTTTGACGACTTTTTCTAAAATTCGGCGATAATTTTCTATTCTATCCATTTTGTTATCTCCTCAAGTTCGGGATTAAAAACGAGCAATTTTATCTCTTGTCGGGCAACCCCGGCTTTTATCGAAGGAAGCGAAAAAGACTCTTCAAAAATATTGTCGGCGATTGCCAAAAACAAAACCCGTTCGGGAAATAGATGACCTAAAAACTGTTTATAAATCAAATATTGTCCGACTACTTTTTCAAATTCATTCAAAAACGAAAGACCGCCGAAAACCTTTATTTCAATCGCAACTTTTTGCGTTTCGCCGTCCGTTTCAATCGTTTTTTCCGCCGCTAAATCAACATAAAACTTCACATCTTCAAGCCGAATCGTCAACGGGTCGTCTGTAATTTTCTAATCGGCTTTTTCAAGAGCCTTTCTGACTTGATTATGATAAGCATCTTGTTTCGGCATTGTTTTTATTTTAATGTAAAAGCGAAGTAAAAGAAAACTTTATTTGAAGCAAAAGCCGAAGCGT
>JANOXW010000834.1:0-1632 GCA_031418635.1 Acidobacteriota bacterium | reverse complement strand
AACAATATAGCCTGGCGAGAATTGCTAGGTCAGTATAACAGGCATTCTGACGCTGAAAGCGTCGAACAACTACACAGTATTGTTGCTCACTTTCAGTGAGCGTTGAATTGGTTGGCTTTTCCTAGCGATTCTCGCCAGGCTATATTGTTTGTCGCCGTTGGCGACTAAATCGAGTTTGAACATAGTTTCTTGAAATCTGAAACCTAATTGTATGGATATTCAATACATCATTGTCGGAACAATTATCATAATTGCGCTATTTTATATCGGCGTAAATATTTGGCGCAAAGTAAAATCTTTCTCATCAAAATCTTCATCGTGCGGAAGCGATTGCGGTTGCGGAACAAAATCTCAGATTTATTCCGAAAAGTAGGCAAGGACGTAATGCCGTCATCCCGACGGCTGTCAGGAGTGCGTCCCGCGCTCCTGACTCTTTGCTTTTTGTGAATCATTTTAGCCAATAAACGGTGAAGCGTCCCGCTTCACCGACAGCCGTCGGGACGACGGAGTTACACTTTATAACTCACATCTTGACGAATCTAAAACTTTGCAATACCTTAAATTAAAAGTTTTTTTCAAATTTCATTCAAACATCATAAATGACAAATCAAATACACCGCGAGGTGTTCGGCGGACATCTTTTGGTTATCGGGGGTGCGGAAGATAAATATAACGAACGGCGCATCTTAAAGAAATTTCTCGAACTTGCGGGCGGCGAAAAGGCTGAGATTCTGATTGTTCCGGCGGCTTCGGATTACCCCGAATTTGCGGCGGACGTTTATTTACAAGCGTTTCGGAATTTGGGTGTAGCAAATCCGCGCGTTTTGCGCGTAACGTCGCGGCAAGATGCTTTTCAAGCCGATGCTGACGCGCTTTTAGCGGGAATTACGGGCGTTTTTATTTCGGGCGGTGACCAAATGCGTCTGACTTCGATCCTTGGTGGAACAAATTTCGCCCAAAAATTGCGCGAAATGGTGCGCGAAACCGACCTTGTTTTAGCTGGCACAAGCGCGGGCGCGGCAGGAATGTCGGCTTCGATGATTGTGCGCGGCGAAGCGACTTCACATCCGCAAAAAAGCTCGGTTCGATTATCGCCCGGACTCGGATTTCTAAAAAATATCATCATTGACCAACATTTTACCGAACGCGGACGAATGAGCCGTCTGATTACGGCGGTTTCGTATAATCCTTATAATTTGGGGATTGGAATTGACGAAAACACGGCGATAATTTTGGACAAACAAGGTATTTTAGAAGTTTATGGGCAAGGCACGGTTACAATCGTGGACGGTTCACAAATCAGTTTTAACGAAATTGCCGAAGTTGATGACAACACGCCGTTTGCCGTCTGCGGTTCGCAAATCCACATCTTGCGCGACGGTTTGAAATACGATTACTTTGAGCGTAAATTATTGCCAATCGAGAACGAATTTTTATTGCCGGATATACGATGATAATCGGCTAACATTGAACGGTTTGAAGATTTAGAAGATTAGAAAATTGCAATTAAAAATCCAATCTAGATTTTTGTCGTCGCATCAGTAGGAAAGTTTCGTTTTCAGAATATCAACTCAATAAACAAATGAATATAGAAACCGGAACAGTAATCAATCAATACAAAATCATCTCCGC
>JANOXW010000833.1:0-1731 GCA_031418635.1 Acidobacteriota bacterium | reverse complement strand
CGGCGGTTTGGGCAAGTGCCGTGATAATCATCGGAAGCGCGATTGACGGATCGCTTGGAACATACGCGGTAGTGGCATTTTTCAAGAGTTTGCCGAACATCTGTGTATGATTTCCGCTAAACGACGGCGTTCTCGTATCCAACGGCACGGAATCGGTTGTAATCGAAACAGCATATTTATGACCGCGCGGCGTGGTGCGCGTGATATACGACGAGACTTCTGCCATATTGACCATATTTTGACTGCACACGCTTCCAAGCGTAATAACGCCGGAATTGCGCGTTTTATTGGCAATCATCATCATTTCCATCGTGTCCTGCGTGATGTCGAAATTGAACTGAATTTTCTTTTCAAACCGACATCGTGCAATCCCGACGGACAGCGGACTACCCAATAAATCGGGACAATAAACCGGCACACGCGATTTGTAAGCTGCCGTTAAAAGACCGTCTTCGTGCGCGATTTCGGCGAGTTCGCGTCCCAACAAATGCAAAAATTCACGAACCGAATAAGAGCGAGTGTTGTCCAATTGATTAATAACGCTTCCAATCCATTCGTCCGCCTCGTGATATTCTTCCTGATTAGCCAGTAAATCGCCCATTCGCGTTACATCTGACGCTTCGAGTTCGTCGTCTGACATTGAAGGATGCGCTTGAAAATGATTGCGTCCGAGCGTTTCGTGAATGTCGTGAAAAAGCACCGCGCCCGACATTACTAAAACGTCAACAAAGCGATTTTTGATAACATAAGCAAGCAGTCGCCGCATTCCCGAAGGAATCAAATTGCCCGAACCGCACAGATAAATCGTCGAATTGTCGTCGAGCATATCCAACCAAACGCGATGTGCTTCCGCCAATTGCTTTGCACCAAATCCCGCGCCTTCCATTTTCTCTAAAAGTCCCGCTACTGACCGATCACGGTCAACCGGAATCGGTCGAGTCGGAACGGTTAAAAATTTTGAACCTTTAGATTTCTTTTGAGCCACCATATTTTCTCCAAATAATTTATTTTCCACTAACTGCCGTTCGGCGAAAGGTAATTATAACCACTAATCTGGCTTTCGTAATATTCAATCAACTGATTGCCTTCTGTGGTTGAAAGTTCGCCGTCTTTCATTCTCTGCAAAACATTGCGCCGAAACTGGTCGTGCAATTGTGTCGCGTCAAAGCGCACGGTTGCCAAACTGTCGCCGAGTGTTGCACCTTGTATAACTTTTTTGATGATATAACCGTCTTCGCCGATGTGGATGTGCGCTTCGTGCGGCACACCGAACAAATTATGATTGTTGCCCATCACTTCCTGATACGCGCCGACCAACATCATCGCCAAATAATAGGGTTCACCTTTCACCAATTTATGCAATTCCAAAACGGGTTTGACATCGTGCAAATCCACGAATTTATCAACAATGCCGTCCGAATCGCAAGTAATATCGCATAGTGTAGCATATTCCGTCGGCTTTTTGTTGAGTTTATGAATTGGAATAATCGGAAAAAGTTGCTCCAACGCCCAATTGTCCGGTATCGAACGAAAAACCGAGAAATTTGCGAGATATTTCGCACACAATAACCGTCTTAATTCGTCAAACTCTTCGGCGACATACTTCTTTTGTTGCGCGAATTCATCGGCTTTTTCGCAAACGTCCCAAAAAAGAACCTCGCCCTTACCACAATCTTCAAGAGAAATCAAGCCGAGATTGAACATCGTAAAAAGTTCTTCGCGGTGTTCGAG
>JANOXW010000832.1:0-5678 GCA_031418635.1 Acidobacteriota bacterium | reverse complement strand
TCAATGTCTTTTCGGACGGAAGCTATCGAAACTGCGCCGGTCCAAGAATATCAAGCCACGAGAGAGGCAATTTCTTATCCTGCTTCGGAAAAAAGCGGCGGTAGTTTGATTGGAAAACTTCTAAGTTCGATAGTTTTGCTGGTTTTAGGTGGAATTTTGGGCATCGGTGCATATTATTTTTTGCTCCAAAATAAACCAATTGAAATACCGCAAGCACCACCGCAACAATCGCCGAATATTCCGTTCACATCCTTTGAAGAAGCGCGTCGGACGGTTGATAATAATCCGCAACAATACATCAATGCCACTACTTTACCGCCTGAAACTGCCGAAGATTTTTATCTTTTAGGACGCGCTCATTTGCTTATCGGAAAATTTAATGACGCAAAACAATTATTTATACAGGCAAAAGATCGGCTTGCCCAAACAAGTGAAGTCAACAGCAAAGTTTTAGCGAGTGATATTATTATGAGTTTGGCAATTATTAACGACGAGTTTGCCAAGAAAGAATTTCAAAAAGAAATGAATATAAATGTTCAAAAGTGAAAAAGTCAACATACTTTTCGGACAACAAAACTTTTTCACTTTTTCACTTTTTCACCTTTAAACTTTTTAGCTTCAAACAAAATTACTCCGCAGGAAACGGCTAGATTCAAGCTTTCGACATTATTTTCCATTGGAATAACTAAACTTTCGGGGACTTCGGCGCGTTCTTCCGCACTCAAACCGTGCGCCTCCGAGCCGAAAATCAGCAGACGCGGCTTTTTCCAATCAATTTCTACATAGCTTTTTTCCGCGTTTATGTCCGCGCAAACCGAAGTTAGATTATACTCTTTTGCCCAACGAATGACTTCAAAAAAATCGGCGTTTTCCCAAATCGGCAAGCGAAAAATCGCGCCCATCGCACCGCGTAAAGCCTTTGGCGAAAAAGCATTCGCCGAATTATTGGTTAAAATCACGCCCGTTACATCAACCGCTTCGCAAGTTCGAAAAATCGCGCCCAAATTTGCCGGATTATTTATTTGATGAAGCAAGATGACAAGCGGAAAATCACGCATTTTTTTATTCAAAGACGCTTCAATTAAACTACTGTTTGTTTTTGGTTTGTGGCAGATAAAGACAATGCCTTGTGAAGTTTTGGTGTCGGCGAGAGAATCGAAAACTTTTTCGGAAACTTCCGTAGCAGTAATATTTTGGGCAGAAACTTTTGACAAAAAATCTTCTTTCGCAAAACTTTCAGAAACAAATATCTCCTCAATTTTCAGATTTGAGCGCAAAACTTCCGCGCATAATCGCCATCCTTCGACAAAGATTAAATCCTCGATATTTCCGTCGCGCACCTTTCGCGCCCGTTTTAATTTCTGATTGTCGCGGCTTGTGATTTTCAACATTTTAAATTTCGGGTTGAAAAATCTATCGGAAGAAAGGAAAATACTCGCGGCGGGATTTGAACCTGCGACTTCTTCCTTCGGAGGGAAGCACTCTATCCACTGAGCTACGCGAGCATAAACTTTATTAAAACCAAAAAAATATAAAAAGTAAAACGATTATTTCGGCTGAATGGTAATTGTCTTAATTCTAATATCGTCAAGCGGACGTTCCTTCATTCCCGGATTAGGATTGGTTTTATAAGTCGGCGTTCCGGCAATCGTGTTGACATTGTTCATTCCTTCGATGACTTTTCCAAAAATAGTGTAACGCGTGTCGAAGTTTGATTCACGTTTTAACGTAATAAAAAACTGCGAATTTGCCGAATTATTATCTTGCCCACGCGCCGCGCCAACAATTCCCGAATCATACAAAATATCGGAAAATTCCGCCGGCACATTCGGTTTATCAGAACCGCCTTGACCGTCATTGTTCGGGTTATTGTCTTTTGAATTCGGGTCGCCCGTTTGAATTACCGATTGATTGATGCGGTGAAAAGTTACGCCGTTATAAACGCCTTCTTTAGCAAGTTCTTTAAATCGCGCCACCATTTTCGGTGCGATGTTTGAATAAAGTTCAATTTTTATCGTGCCGAAAGCCGCCGAATTTTCCAATTCGATAACAGCAACTTCCGCGTCAGCAACCGGCGCAACGCCTTTTTTGACTTCGGCGGTGCTGTTGGAATTTGTTTTTAAATTCGTTTTCTTATCGCAGGCAAAAATTAGAAATACCGCAGAAATCAATAATATTAAAAATAATCTGTTCATAAATTTAATCAAAAATACAAGACATTTTTGATATTATCACAAGTCTTTGAAATTTATTGGGTTGAACTGACAGCAACAAAAAAGCATCATTCAATATTTGCCAGCCAGATGCCGGATTCTTTTTTTTGCAGAGAGTAGTAAATAAACCGATTATCGGGCGAAATCGTGATGCCTTGAAGATTTTCGTTCGGCGCAAACGACATCAATTCTTTTGTCTTTTTCGTCAAAGTGTCGAGCAGATAAATTTTATTTACGTCAAAGAAAATCACGCGGCGATTGTCGTTTAACCAAACTGGCGATTCGCCGAAATTGGTTAATTCTTCGTTTTTGTTTGAAGCCAAATCATAAATTACGATGCCGAAAAGTTCGGTTTGTGTTCCCATCCGCATCGAGGCAATTTTTTTGCCGTCCGGCGACCACGAATAAGCCATCGCGCAACGGTCTGCGCCTGTTTCGGTGGGGATTTGAAACGGCGTTTGCTCCGTAAAAGGCTTTTCGGCATCAAAGATTTTCGGATAATTTTGATTGACATTTTGGAGAATTTTTTTGCCGTCGGGCGACCAAAACGAAAGCATTCCATAAGGTTCGGAATCAAAGCTAAATTGCGACAAACCGCTACCGTCTGATTTGATTGTCCAACTTTCGTATTTTCCCGAACGGTCAGAATAAAACATCAGTTTTTTGCCGTCCGGCGACCAACGCGGCGCACGGTCTTTGTTGATGTCGTTGGTTAATTGAAGCAAATTACTACCGTCGCGCTTGCAGATAAAAAGGTCTTCCTGCTTGTCTTTTATCGCGTCAAACGCCAAAAATTCACCGTCCGGCGAAACCGATGGATTGCGATTAATTTTCGCGCCGTTTGTGATTTCGGTTGTTTTTTTTGAGAGAGTTTCGGTGTTTGGATTAAATTCGGATTCGATAATATTCATCGAATTTGTTTTTTGAACGTAAGCGAGAATTTTGCCATTTGCTGAAAAAGTCAGATTTTGGCTGAAAGTTGAAGGCGTGGTAAAAGGTTCGGGTTCGCCGAGTGTTTTTCCAGATTTTTCATCAATCGAAACGCGCCAAAAGTTCATACTGCCGCCGCGATTGCTGGCAAAATAGAGATATTTTCCGTCCGGCGACCAAACCGGATTCCAATCGAGCGCGGCATCTTTGGTTACAAAAATTTCATCGCCGCCTTTTGATGAAACGGTTTTGATGTCGCGGATTCCGCCGTTGTCAATTCCCCAAAAAGCGATTCTTTCGCCGTTTGGCGACCAACTTGGCTGAACCGCATCGCCTTTGGTCAGTTCGCGTTTTTCGCCCGAAGCAATATTTACTGCCCAAAGTGCCGCCGGAAATTGACCGCGGTCGGTTGGGTCTTCAAAAGTTGTGGCGGAAAAGGCAATTTCCTTGCCATCGGGCGACCACGCCGGATGATAACCGAAATCGGAAATTTTGCGAATATTTTCGCCCGTCGCGCCCATTACGAAAAGTCCGCCGCCATCGCGGTCGGAGCGAAAAGCAATTTGTTCGCCGTTTGGCGAATAGACGGCTTGCAAATCGTCCGATGCCGAATCTTTAGTTAAGTTAATAGCGTTTGCGCCGCCAACTCTTTGAAAATAAATGTCCCAATTTCCGCTCTGACGGCTCGAAAAAATCATCGTTTTGCCGTCGGGCGCAAGGCTCGGCAAGACGGCATTTCCGCTCGTTGTAAATTGCGAAAAATTGAAATGTTTGGCAACATCCGGCTGATTGGTTTCCGATTTTTTTGCAAAATAAGCAAAATAAACAATCGCCGAAATCGCCAAAACGAGCGCGGCAAGCGGATAAATTAACTTTGCAAAGTTTGATTTTGACGGCTTGGCGGAAAGGCTGACGAAATTGGCGGCAGATGAATCTTGCTTGAAAGTTTGTAAATCAAGCCGCAAATTTTCCGCCGTTTGATAGCGTTCATTGCGGTTTTTCGCAATCGCACGTTTGATTATTAGGTCAAGTTCAAACGGAATTTCGGTGTTTGATTCGCTTAAGAGAGGCGGATTTTTGTTGATTGTCGCGTTATAAATCGCCGCGTCGCTCGCGCCGGCAAACGGTTGAATTCCCGAAAGCATTTCGTAAAGCACTACGCCAATACTGAAAATATCGGTTCGCGCATCAACTTTTTCGCCTAAGGCTTGTTCGGGCGACATATAATTTAGCGTTCCCATCACGCGATTCGGCGCGGTTTGGTCGCGTGTTTCAAAACTTCCCGAATCAGTATTCGGCATCGTTAATTTTGCCAAACCGAAATCCAAAATCTTCACAAAACCGTCGCGCCGAATCATAATATTTGCCGGTTTGATGTCGCGGTGAACGATGCCGACAGCGTGCGCGGCTTCGAGTGCGCTCGTGATTTGCTGAGCGATTTCGAGAGTTTCTTGCCACGAAAAAGGTTTTTCCGTAATTCGTTCGCGTAAGGTTTTGCCTTCGACTAATTCGGTAACGATAAAGTCGAGGTTTTCCGCCGTTTCGATGCCGTAAATCGTGATGATATTCGGATGATTGAGCGCAGATGCGGCGCGGGCTTCCTGCTCGAAACGTGCTTTGCGTTCCGCATCTGTCGAAAATTGTTGCGGCAATAATTTGAGCGCAACTTTACGACCGAGTTTTGTATCTTCGGCAAGATAAACTTCGCCCATTCCGCCTGCGCCAAGAATTGACAAAACGCAGTAATGATTCAAAGTTTTTCCGATAAGATTTTCGTCTCGTTTCTTCGCAAAAATCGCGGCGGCGACATCTTCGGGCGGAGTTTCGATAAAATCTGCGGCTTGTTCGTCAAAAGAAAGCAGAGATTCAACCTCGAACCTCAATTCAACATCATCGCCGCAAGATTCTTTGAGAAAAGCGGCACGTTCAAACGGCGATTTCCCCAAAGCGGCGTGATAAATTTCTTCAATTTTCGCTAAATTGTTCACAAATTCTAAGTTCCAAGCTCCAAGTTCCAAGTTCCAAGTTGGGTTGATTTAACTTTGAACCTTGCACTTTGAACCTTGAACTTTTACTGACTCGACAATTCTCGCAAGAGCCAAGTCTTCGCAAAACGCCAATCGCGCATCACGGTTTCTTGTGAAATTTTCAAAACTTCTGCCGTTTCTTCGATGCTCAAGCCGCCAAAATAACGGAGTTCGACAACGCGACCTTTGCGTTCTTCCAACGCGAAAAGATTATTCAGCGCGTCATCAAGCGCGACGATTTCCGAAGCGCGTTCCGCCGAAACTATCGGCGCATCTTCCAATGAAATTTTCTGCACGCTGCCGCCACGCCTTTCGGTTTGGCGCGAACGGGCGTGGTCAACTAAAATATGCCGCATCGCACGCGCCGCCACCGCGAAAAAATGGGCGCGATTTTGCCAACGCTTTTCTTTATTATCGGCAAGTTTCAGATATGCTTCGTGAATCAGCGCGGTCGTCTGCAAAGTGTGTCTCGACGGCTGGCTCTGCATATAACGCTTTGCCATCCGGC
>JANOXW010000831.1:0-1918 GCA_031418635.1 Acidobacteriota bacterium | reverse complement strand
GGAATTAGCAGTTGAAAAATACACAGTCGGCAACGAGCCGTATTATCTTCCGGTCGGGCAGGAAGTCGAACTTTTTGAAGTCGCTTATAGTGCGAAATTACCCGTCATGCTCAAAGGTCCGACGGGTTGCGGCAAAACGCGGTTTGTCGAATATATGGCGTGGCGACTGGCGCGTCCGTTGATTACCGTTGCTTGCCACGAAGATTTGTCGGCGACTGATCTTGTTGGACGATTTCTGCTCGAAGGCGACGAAACCGTCTGGCACGACGGACCTTTGACCACGGCGGTTAGAAACGGCGCGATTTGCTATCTCGATGAAGTTGTCGAAGCGCGAAAAGACACGGTTGTTATTATTCACCCGTTGACCGACGATAGACGCAGATTGCCAATCGAAAAACGCGGCACGGTTATTGAAGCAACGCCCGAATTTATGCTGGTCGTTTCTTACAATCCGGGTTATCAATCAATCTTGAAAGATTTGAAACAATCAACGCGCCAACGCTTTGTCGCTATGGAATTCGATTATCCGAACGCCGAAGCCGAAACCGAAATTGTCGCTAAAGAAGGCGGAATTGATGAAGTAACGGCGAAAGATTTAGTTACCATCGGACAAAAGGTCAGAAACCTGCGCGGACACGGACTCGAAGAAGGCGTTTCGACGCGCTTGCTCATTTACGCCGCGCAGATGATTGCCAAAGGAATTTCACCAATAAATGCCGCCGAAGTCGCCATCGTTTCGCCGATCACCGACGATAGAGATTTGCAGCGAAGCATCCGCGAAATTGTTACGACAATTATTTAAAAGCGATAACAGCAAGCAAAAAATTCCTGATTTAGCTGAAACGGTTGTATAATTTTCTTTGCGAGGACTAAAAAAAATGCAAACAGTTTTACTTGAAATTCCAAACACGACATTTGCCGCCCTCGGCGAATCGCCCGACGAATTTGTTACGGAAATGCGAATCGCGGCGGCGGTTAAATGGTATGAACTCGGCAGACTTTCACAGGGTAAAGCCGCCGAAGTTGCGGGTTTATCGCGCTCGGCTTTTATCGAAGTTCTTTCACGCTTCAAAGTTTCGCCGATGCAATACACTGAAAAAGAATTAGCTGACGAATTAGCCGATGCAAGTTGAAAAAATCGTTATCAATGCCTCGCCGTTTATATTGCTTGCCAAAAGCGGTTTCATCGAATTACTGCCGCAACTTTTTAGCGAAATTTGGATGCCCGAATCGGTTTCGATTGAAATTATAAATGGTGGCGACATCGCCACGGAAAAACTTTATGATTGCGAAGAAACTTGGCTCATTCGTTGTTTGGTAAATCACGCCGACGAAGTTAAAGTGTGGAATCTAGGCGACGGCGAAACGGAAGTTTTAAGTTGGGCTTTAAATAACAAAAATCAATATCGCGCTGTGATTGACGACCGTGCCGCTAGAAATTGTGCTAAAACTCTTGGTATTCCGATGCTTGGCACAGGCGGAATTCTAGTTTTGGCAAAAAGGCGCGGTTTGATTGATTCGGTCAGCGAAGCATTGAAAAAATTACAAGATGCAGGTTTGTATATTTCGGAAGACATTATTGATTTACTGAAAAGACAAGCAGGCGAAAAATAAATGGCAACAGCAAAAAAAGAAGCAAAAGGCTTGACGCTGATCGAAGCGATTCGGCAGGGAATTCACGAGGAAATGGCGCGGGATGAAACGGTTTTCGTGATTGGCGAAGACATTGGAGTTTATGGCGGCGCGTTTAAGTTGACGGAAGGATTTATTGACGAATTCGGTGCGGAACGGATGATTGACACACCGATCTCGGAGGCGGCGATTGTCGGTGCGGCGTGTGGTGCGGCGTTGATGGGAATGAAGCCGATTGCCGAATTTCAGTTTATTGATTTTATCTCGACGGGTTTTGACATGCTGA
>JANOXW010000830.1:0-3238 GCA_031418635.1 Acidobacteriota bacterium | reverse complement strand
GGTGCCATCGCAGAATGGGTTGATATTGATCTCGTTCGAGCCGTGGCATCGCGGCGACAGAAATTAATCCGCTAAATTTCCAAATATTTACTTTAAACATACTAGCTACTCCTTTTCGTCGTAATTTTTAATTGAATCCGCACAAATCATAAGTTTTTCATCCGCCGTTTCGTTGAAATGAATCTGCCCGCTTTCAGCTAAATAAAAAATCCTTATTTCGGACAAATTCTGTAAAGCGGCAGTTTGGCTAATCGTCAAATGTTCGGTTTCGATCTGACAATTTCCGCAAAACATTTTTGTTCCTCGAGCTATTCGCACGATTTTCAATTCGTGTTGTTCAAATCTGATTTTGGTGCGCCTCGTTGTTTTCATAAAAAATCTTTTCGTTTCGCTTCTAATTTGTTAAAATCTTTATCGAAATAATAAATGCGCGCACAGGTTTTTCTGCGATGGATTAGAGATTGACAAAATCGCTGATAAAAAGTCCTAAATTTGCCGATAAATTTTTATAAATTTTTATAAATTGAGATGCAAGACGCGCCGAAAACTAAAATTTCTTTCGCCGAATTTGAACTCGACACGATTCATCGGCGTTTGCAACGCGATGGTGAAACGGTTGTTTTGAACGCGAAAGCCTTTGACTTATTGGAGTTTCTCGCCAACAACAACGGTAGGATTGTAACGAAGGATGAAATTTTGCATTCGGTTTGGGACGATAAATTTGTCGAAGAATCAAATTTGGTCGTGCAGGTTTCAAATTTGCGAAAGGCGTTGGGCGAAACGAAAAATTCGCCGCGTTTTTTAGTCACAGTTCCGGGCAAAGGCTATAAATTTGCCGCCGAAACAAACGATAACGATTTCGTCATTGAAACGCACACGATTTCAGAGCTGACCATTGAACACGAAGAGGAAATTCATCAAAACAATTTCTCTCTGAAAGAAAAAAACAAATCAACTTGGAAATGGTTCAGTTTTGTTACGATTTTGGCGATTTTATCGGTTGTAACAGTCGGTTGGTTTTGGCGAATAAATACATCAGCGATCAAGGACAGCCAAGTAAAATTGACAAAATTGACAACAAACGGCAAAGTTTTTGCGGCGGCGATGTCGCCCGACGGGAATTTTGCCGTCTTTTCTCAAAAAGAAGATGCAGGTGAAAGTCTGTGGTTGCGCCAATTCGATACGGGAAGCGAAATGCGAATCGTCGAATCGCAACCGCTCGAATATGTCGGTTTGACAATTGCGCCTGACAATAAATTTATCTACGCTTCGGTTTTTTCAAAAAATGAAATTGATCCGATTGTCCAAAAAATTCCGCTTCTCGGCGGTGTAACCCAACAAATTCCGAATGTTGCAACCGGCTCGTCAATCAGTGTTTCGCCCGATGGAAAGCGTTTTGCTTTCACGACTTCAAACAACAAAGAAAACGAAACTATCTTCGGAGTTTCCGACATTGACGGCGCAAATGTGCGTTTTCTGATTCGCGCAAAACACGACATTCGCTATCTGAGTATGTTCAAGACGAGTCCGGTGGCGTGGTCGCCGGACGGCGCGGAAGTTGCGCTGGCAGTTGACGAAAAAGACGAAAAAAATGTCGGAGGCGCGATTTTGATGGTCAACCCGAACGATGGAAACGAACGGTATTTGACCCAAAAACGCTGGAAAGATATTGATTATTTGACGTGGATTGATGCCGACAAACTGGCGTTTATCGCATCCGAGATAAACGGACTCGCAAGCCAAGTTTGGATATTTTCGCGGCAAACCGGCGAAGCCAGGCGGTTGACCAACGAACTGCAAAAATACAGTTGGATTGCGGCAACTGGCGGAAAACTTCTGACGGTTCAATTAAATGCGTCTTCAAGTTTGCGAATTGCCGATTTTAACGAAGCGGAAAAATCGCTCAAGATCAGCGAAATTTTTACGGCTTCCGAATACCTCGACGAGATGGATTGGGATGCGAACGGCGGAATAATTTTCGCTTCGCGGACCAGCGGGGCGAGCGAATTATGGCGAATGAAAACGGACGGCGCAAATCGCACACAACTAACTTCTAATGCTAATGTAACGTTCGGTTTGACCGTTTCGCCCGCTGATGGAAGTCTGATTTTCGCTTCGGAACAAGGCGGTAAAAAGGGAATTTGGCAAGCAGATTCGGACGGAAAAAATCTTCGACAATTAAGCGAGGGCGGCGACCAATCACCGGACATTTCGAGCGATGAGAAAATAGTTTTTCACCGCGGATTGGGTTACGCCGAAGGTGTTTTTCTGGTTTCACGAAACGAGCCGACAGTGCGGATTCTGCGTGAAAAATGCTATTTCCCTGCAATTTCGCCAGATGGAACACAAGCGGCTTGTTACTTTATGGATTTGGAAGATAATCGCAAATGGCGCATCGCGCTGATTTCGATGGATACGGGCGCATTAATTCGCAAACTAAATTTGCCGCTCCCGATTTACCAACGTCAAATCCGCTTTCATCCGAACGGCAAATTCATCACACAAATTTTTACAACAGGCGAAAACTTGAATTTATTATTGTTGCCGCTCAATGGTGACGAGGCGCAAATCATTAGCGGTTTAGGCAGAGGCACATCAAATTTGCCCGAATGGTCATCTAGCGGTAAGCAATTGCTCTATTCGGTTATTAGCGAAACGCAGGATGCGGTTTTATTGACTGATTTTTAATATTGAGCCGTGAAATCTAAAAAGCATATTCCTAGCTTTTTTCAGTAATTACTTCAAAATCAATCTTGCCATCTTCAAGTTCTTGCATGGCAATGCGGGTTGATTTGCTTTTGCGCGGGTCCATATCAACGCGCGGGGTTGCGCCGCGTTGAATCTGTTTGCTGCGTTGTGCCGCTAAAATTATTTGGCGGTATTTTGAATCGACTTTTCGGCTTCTTTCGTCAATTTTAACAGATTCTTCGACAAGTTTTTCGGTTTGCTCAGCCATAATTTTTTTATTCTCCAAAAGTATTTAAATAGAAACATCGAAACTATCTAAAATATCCTGAATGACACCTGTTTGTCTAATGCGTTTTAATCTTTCAGCTAAAATTATGGACTGTAAATCAGCCGTCGCTTTGGCAACATCGTCGTTTATCACGACATATTCAAACTCGGTAAAGCGTTGGACTTCGCCCGAAGAGTTTCTCAGACGCAGACTTAAATCTTCCTTTTTTTCCGTAGCGCGATTGATCAAACGCCG
The DNA here is from genome assembly GCA_031418635.1 of Acidobacteriota bacterium. Taxonomy (GTDB): domain Bacteria; phylum Acidobacteriota; class Blastocatellia; order Pyrinomonadales; family Pyrinomonadaceae. The sequence continues at coordinate 27 of JANOXW010000830.1, read as the reverse complement.
TTCTAAAACTTGATAAGACGGCGGCAA
>JANOXW010000829.1:0-2377 GCA_031418635.1 Acidobacteriota bacterium | reverse complement strand
ACAGAATACTCGCAGTTCAGTCTATTCAAATCTGAACCGACGATAACAAATACTGACTCACGAAGCAGATTTACGGAGTTTACAAGGTCGGAAGAACCGATTTCTATGATCATATCTGTAACGGATATGCAAAAGAATTCTAGAATTGATAGGGTTAAAATCAAAGTCTCGCCTATTAATGTTCCCGTCATCGTCAGCGTTCACGGCGGACCGGAAGGGCAAGAGCGTCCGACGTTCAATCCACTTTATCAATATTATCTTTCACGCGGTTATGCGATTTTGGCAACCAACGTGCGCGGTTCGACGGGTTACGGCAAAACTTTCGCACATCTCGACGACGTGGAAAAACGCGAAGATTCGGTTAAGGATTTGGCTTCGGCGGTTGAATGGCTAAAAACTTCGGGCGGCGCAGACAGCAAACGCATCGGTATTATGGGCGGTAGTTACGGCGGTTATATGACGCTTGCCGCAATAACGCTTTATCCCGAACTGTGGGCGGCGGCGGTTTCGACGGTTGGCATCGGAAATTGGGAAACATTTCTGAAAAACACTTCGGGTTATCGCCGACGCGCCCGCGAAGTTGAATACGGAATGCTTGACCGCGATATGGAATTCCTCAGACGAATTTCGCCGATTTACAAAGTTGATAAAATTCGTGCGCCGCTGTTCGTTATTCACGGCAAAAACGATCCGCGCGTGCCATACACCGAAGCCGAACAAATTGTCGCCTCACTCAAAAAACGCGGCGCAACTGTCGAATACAAACTCTTTGACGACGAAGGACACGGCATTTCAAAACTAAAAAATCGTTTGGAACTCTATCCGCTGGTCGCCGACTTTCTCGACAAATATATGAAGTAACGAATAGGCAAAAAATAAAGCATTTTTTAGATACAGATGCACACAAATATAAATTGATCAAGAAAAGCTGTCAGCGAATCAACCCTAATAAAATCAGCATTTTATCAAAGAAGTTGAAACCGCATTCAAGAATGATAAACGTTGATTCGCCGACAGCTTTTCTTTCAAATTACTAAAAGTATTAAAATAGTTGGCATTCACTCCAATTTTTACTCAACTTGGTTGACATAACTCTTAAAAACAGGTAACTTGTTTATACTTTATAGTCTGGCAAGAATTCTTTTATAGCTTGCCCATTCTGCCGCAACTTGATTTTTTGGTTTAAATTAAACTACGAAACGTAATAGCTTTGCCGAAGATAATACGGAAGATTAATACAGGAATGGTTTAAATTGAACTACGAAACGCAATAGTATTGGCAATTTGGTTTATTAAGTTGAATATGGATTTCAGCTAAAAACCACGCTTCGTTATCAAATACGAAAACAATGCGAGGTGTTTCTTAAACCATAAATCTCTACAAACAAATGGTCTTATAAATAATGACTGAGTTATTTAATTCAGACAAATTACTTTTAAATGCTGACAAATTTAGTTAGCTTGACAGACAGCTTGAACATTATGAATTACTAAATCGCTTGAAAGGTCTGTGTAAAATTGCGTTGGACAGATAAAAATAAGGAACACATAGTAACTGCATTTTTTATCATTACGCAAATTTAGTTTGAGCGTTTTACTACACTTTTGGAGGGACAAAAAAATGAGTTGGAACATAAAATTATTAAAAATGTATTGGAAATTCGCTTTGATTGCTGTGTTAGGATTAGTTTTAGTAACCGTTGCGTTTCTAAATCTGCCGATTTCACAAGCTCAATCGAATTCCGAAGTAAAGAAAGATGAGAATCAAGCTCCAATAGAAAATGGAACAGTAACCCAATATCCGAATGGAGTTACCAGAGTTTTACCGAGCGCATTCGGAATAACGGCACCTGTTCGTAATTTGCCGACATCCGATCCTGATGCGTTAGTAAAACGCGCATCTTTTGTTGAACCGGAAAAGCGGAGAGAAGAAAAAAGAGCTGAATTACTCCGAGCAAAAGGAGTTTACGTTGATGAAGATGAAGAAATCAACAAAGAAAATGGTGAAATCATTAAAAGAGTCGTTCCGGGCGCAGGAGCCGGTTATGGCAATTTTCTTGACCCTTTGCTGAAAAATGATCAAAATATTAATGCTCCTCAGGTTCAACCGACACCCGGTTTGACTTTTGACGGCGCGTCGCAGGTTGACAATGCCGCGCAGGGAATCGGCGCAGTATTACCGCCGGATGTGAACGGCGATGTCGGACCGAATCATTATGTCAGTTCAGTCAATTTAGTTTATAAAATTTACAACAAAAACGGAACTGTTGCTGCCGGTCCGTTTAGAACAAATGCTTTATTTGCAGGACTTCCGGCAAACGATCCGTGTCGAACGGCAAATGACGGTGATCCGGTTGTGGTCTATGACCCATTGGCG
>JANOXW010000828.1:0-2455 GCA_031418635.1 Acidobacteriota bacterium | reverse complement strand
CGAATTTTGAAACTCAATCGCGGAACGCAGAAAGATTTGTGGAAATACGGCATCGGCGGCGATCTTCCGTTGATGATTATCCGCGTCAGCGAAGGCAAAGACGCACGTTCCGGCATTCGCCAGATTTTGCGGGGACACGCTTATCTACACGGCAAAAAAATACTTTTCGATTTGCTAATTCTCAACGATCAGCCGTCAAGTTACGAGCAATCATTTAACGAAGATTTGCAGGCGATGATTCGTTCAGGCGGAATGCAAACGGAAATGGACAAACCCGGCGGCATCTTCTTGCGGCGCACCGACATTATGAGCGAAGCCGACCGCATCACCTTGCACACGGCGGCGCGGGTAACTTTCGTCACGAGTCGCGGAACGCTCGAAGAAGAGTTGTCGCGGACAGTCAAAGAAACGGAATTTCCGCCGTTGTTTATTCCGCGCAAATCTTCGCGTGTTTATGATGACCAATCTGAAATTGCGCCCGAAACGGAATTCGCCAATGAATTCGGCGGTTTTATCAATCAGGGAAGCGAGTATCTGATCAAACTCGAAAAAGATAAATCAACGCCCGCGCCGTGGTCAAATGTTATTTCTAACGAACGCGGATTCGGATTTTTAACGACCGAAACCGGCGCGGGCGTAACGTGGTCGAACAACAGCCGCGAAAATCGTCTGACGAGTTGGTCAAACGATGCGGTCAGCAATCCGCCGCCCGAATGCGTCTTTTTGCGCGACGAAGAAACAGGCAGTTTCTGGACACCAACCGCGCTGCCGATTCGTGAAAATTCGCCCTATACGATTTCGCACGGACAAGGTTATTCGATTTACGAACACACGAGCCACGGCATCAAACAGGAATTATTGGTCTTTGCGCCGGTTGACGGCAATGTCAAAATCTCGCGTCTGCGCCTGAAAAATCTGACGAGCCGCCAACGAACAATTTCGGTAACATATTTCGCCGAACTTGTTCTCGGTGTCAATCGGGCGCAGTCTGCGCCATTTGTCATCACGGAAATTGACGCGGCAACCGGCGCGATTCTCGCCCGAAATCCGTATAACAACGAATTTGCCGACCGCGTAGCTTTTATTGCAACGAGCGCGGAAACGCGAACTTGGACGTGCGACCGGCAAGAATTTATCGGGCGTAATCACTCTTTGGCACGACCTGCCGCGATGTTGCGGACAAACCTTTCGGGCGCAATCAGCGCAGGACTCGATCCGTGTGCCGCACTCCAAACCGACATCGAAATTGCGCCGGGCGAAACCTGCGAAATCGTTTTTCTGCTTGGCGAAGAAGATTCTCTCGAAAACGCGCAAGGCAGCGTTTCGCGTTATCGCCAAAAACGAATCGTTGACGAAGAATTTAACCGCGTTCGGGAATTTTGGGATAAAACTTTAGACATAATTACAGTAAAAACGCCGGACGAATCGCTGAATTTGATGATGAATCGCTGGCTTGTCTATCAATCGCTCGCGTGTCGTTTTTGGGCGCGAACGGCGTTTTATCAATCGAGTGGCGCGTTTGGTTTCCGCGATCAATTACAAGATGCAATGGCACTGATTTATACGCGCCCCGATTTGGCGCGGGCGCACATTTTACACGCCGCCGCGCACCAATTCAAAGAAGGCGATGTGCAGCATTGGTGGCACGAACCGTCAAACACCGGAACGCGCACACGCATTTCCGACAACTTGATTTGGCTCGTTTATGTCGCTTGTTTTTACGCGGAAAAAACGGCGGACTTTAGTGTTTTCGATGAAATCGTTTCGTTTCTCGACGCGCCCGTTTTAGCTGACGGTGAAATGGAAACTTACTTGCGCCCGATTGTTTCAGGCGAAAGTGCGACGATTTTTGAACATTGCATTCGCGCCGTCGAAAAAAGTTTAGCAGTCGGCGCAAACGGTTTGCCGATGATCGGTGCGGGCGATTGGAGCGACGGGCTAAATCACGTCGGCAAAGGCGGCAAAGGCGAAAGCGTTTGGATGGGTTGGTTTCTGGCAAAAAGTTTAGAAGATTTTGCCGAAATTTGCGACACACGAAATGAAGCCGAACGTGCCGAAAAATATCGCAAACACGCCAAACTTTTAATCAAAAACCTCGAAAAAAACGGTTGGGACGGCGATTGGTATTTACGCGCATTTTTCGACGACGGAACGCCGCTCGGCTCGCATACGAACGATGAATGTCAAATTGATTCGCTCTCGCAAAGTTGGAGCGTGATTTCAGGTTTTGGCAACAAGAATCGCGCAAATAAAGCGATGCAGTCAGTTGATGAACAATTAATAAAACCGCACGAAAAACTTGCGCTTCTCTTAACGCCGCCGTTCGATAAAACCGCGCTCGATCCCGGCTACATCAAAGGTTATCCGCCCGGAATCAGGGAAAACGGCGGGCAATACACGCACGCCGCCGCGTGGACGATTATCGCTTTTGCGATGCTTGGAAATGGTGACAAGG
>JANOXW010000827.1:0-8158 GCA_031418635.1 Acidobacteriota bacterium | reverse complement strand
GTTAATATTTTGGTGGCGTAAAAATCCTTGTCATTACGCGCCGCAACCATCATTGCCAAGCGTCGCAAATCATTTTCGGCAGTTGGCAGTTCAATCGAGAGTTCTTTAGTTTCCGGCGCGTCGGGTTGGCGAAAAGTGGCGGGAACTGTTTTATCGGCTTTTCCCCACGCACCAAAAAAACGACGGATGGCGCGATAAACCAAATCGGATTTGGTGTTGCTGACAACGGCAAGCGTCGCATTATCAGCAGAGAGAAATCTTTGTTTAGCAAAAATCAAATCGGCAAAATCTATTTTAGCGAGAGATTCGCTTGTTCCGTTTTTTGCTCTGCCGTAGGGAAAATCGCCATATAATCTTTTGGCAATGGCAAGGTCGGCGATATATTCAGGATTTTTTTCGAGTTCTTTGACTTTTTCGAGTCGCGCCGCAATTACTTTGGCGGTTGTTTCTTTGTCAACATTTAATTTGATAACGGCATTGGCGATGGTGTCCAACATTTTTACGAGTTGGTCGGAATCGCTGGTTGCGTTGATTTGGATGTAATCGTAGTTGCTCACAATTTCAAGACTGCCGCCCAAATCTTCTTGAAAAAACTCTTTTGCGGCTTGGTTGGGAAATATTATATCGCCCAAAAGTGCCATCGTGCCTTCTTTCTCTTTTTGGTCAAAGGCTGAACCGGCGTGAATGCGGAGTTTGACCGTAGCTTTTTGAGCCGTCGGCGTATTCCAGATAAGCACATTCATTCTGTTGAGCAGTTTTTCTTGTTGCGGACTGGAAAGTTTAGCCGTTTGCGCGAATGAAATTACGACATTCAGGAACAAAAACAAAGTTAGAATCGTAAATTTTTTGAAATGGTTTTTGGTATTCATTGTATTTATAACTTGAATCGTTAATGATTTATTGTTAATCGTTAGTTGCGTATTAAGCAATGTTCGTTGTAGATGAAAAGGGAAGTTAATACTAATCAGCAATCAACAAATGCACGAAAAGAAAATTTTAGATGCCCTTAGGCATCGCGTCAAATGCTTAAAGCATCTATGAGAAAGTTGCGTATTTTATTATGTTAGACAAAGAAAATCGCTAAAATTTAACATTTTGAAAAATCGCGCTATAATAAATCTTAATTTGTTGAAGGCTAAAACCGAAAAGCAGAAAATTTGAGAGGTTAGAAAGATGGGAAAAATAGTAAAATACTGTGCCGCGTGTGATGAAAGTTTTGCCGAAAAGTTTGGATTTTGTCCCAACTGTGGTCAACCGATGAAAGCATTCGAGATGAATCCGTTGATGAATGAAGAAAAGGTCAGCGCGACGGAAACAAGCCGAATTGAAGCCCAACCACCTGTGCCGGTTATTTTTGAAACAACTCCAACCGTCGAAGATATTCCTGTTCCCGAAGTTGCGGCTTTTTCCGCCGCCGAAACACATACATTTTCCGATGATGATTTAGAATTAGAATTGGAATCTGCCGACGAAGAAATTTTAGAAGTTGAAGATGAGGTCGAAGAAATACCGGCTTTGGCAGCAGCGGCAACCGCGGGCGCAACCATTAGTCAGTTTCAACCGACAAATTATAATCATCAACCGACAGTCAGACCGACAGCGGTTGATGAGTTTCGCGTAACCGTCATTGAGGAAAAAAATGTCAAACAACGCAATTTGCTCTTGCTTGGTGCATTTGTTTTGATGACGACTTTGGCACTCGGCGGAACTATTTATTCGCTTTTCAATCGTAATCTATTGATCGGCGCAATTGGCGACGATATAAGCATTCTCGTTCCGGTGGTTGATGCCCAACCGCTAGATGTTGAAGAACCTGAAAAGAAAGATAAAGATAAAGGCGGCGGCGGCGGCGGCGGCGGACGTGAAGAACAAACGGAAACTTCAAAAGGCAGACTCGCCACGCAAACCGAGAAACCATTGATTAGACCGGATGTTTCGATTGTTCAATTGTCAAATCCGACAATTCCCATTGTTGCCTCAACACAAGGCAAAAAAGAAATCAAGCCAACTGACGAGAAATACGGCAACCCAAATGCGTCGTTATCCGGTATTTTATCGAACGGCAGAGGCAAAGGCGGCGGACAAGGTGAAGGTAACGGCGACGGTCAAGGCACAGGTCGCGGAAGCGGTGCAGGTTCCGGCACGGGTTCAGGATTTGGTGGTGGAACCGGAACAGGTGAAGGCAACGGTGATGGTCCCGGCGGCGGCAGTGCCAACGCAAGAAATAAAACTGTGCCACCGCCACCACCGGCACCACCGGTTGGCGTAACCGAAGCATTAAAAATTACATCGAAACCGAAACCGCCATTTACCGATACGGCACGGCAAAATCAGATTCAAGGCGTAGTTCGCCTGCGGGTTACATTTCTTTCGACGGGACAAATTGGCAGTATTTCGCCCGTGCAAGGTTTGTCCGGCGGTTTGACCGAACAGGCAATTGCCGCCGCGCGTAATATCAGATTTGAGCCGGCAAAGAAAAACGGTGTGCCTTATACGGTTGTCAAACAAGTTGAATATAATTTCACTCTCTACTAAAATTTAACTGAATAAATTAGTTTTGTGAGTCGGAGAAATTCGGCTCACTTTTTTTTGTCTGTTTTATTGATAAAGGCGCAATATTTAAAAGCCGAACCTTCCAGAAACTGCGTTGACGTAATTTTTAGAAGGTTGACGCAGTTTTTAGAACGAAAAAGTATGATTTTTGATGGTTAACGCAGTTTTTAGAGCGTTGACGCTATTTCTGGAAGGTTGACGCAGTTTTTAGAGCGTGAACGCTCGCCGGAGAGCAAAAACATACCATTTGGTATGTTTTTGCTCTCCGGCGAGCGTTTTCATATCATTTGAAATATCTTACAAAAAAATATTCGAGCATTTTGGCTTTCATCTGAATAAGCCGCAACTAATTTTTCAAACCGAAAAACTTTTTGATTGAGTTAAAAACGCCAGCGGAATCAACAGTGGCGGCGGCGGTTTGTTCGGTTTGTAGTTCGGTCAAACCGACGCGACGCTCTTCGATGATAGTGCTGAAACTTTCGACGAGTGCGGGATTTTCTTCGAGAATTGATTTCAAACAGAGATGATTGATTTCCAAAACTTCAGTTTCTTCTTCGGCGATGACGGTTGCGGTGCGCGGTTCGCCGGTGAAAAGTCCCATTTCACCGAAAAATTCGCCTTCGTGCAGAGTTTTGATTTTTTTCGGTTTGCCGTTTTCTCTGATTTGGATAAAAACCGAACCGCGATGAATAACAAACATCGAACTGCCTTTCTGTCCTTTGCGAACGATTTTTTCATTGGGCGCGAAAACCCGCACGGAACTGACGGCGGCGATTGATTCAATTTCTTCATCTTCCAACGGCGAGAAAATCGAAACATTATTCAGGCGTTCGATAATCGCGTTGTCGGTTTCGACAAAAACATTTTCCTGCGGTTTGGTTTCGATGTGAAGCGTCCGCGTCGGATAGGCAAACTCGATTTTTTCGCGCTGAAACGCATACCATAGACGCTCACGAATCAGCGCGTCGGTGTCGTTATACTTTGTATAATCCTCGATCCAATATTTAATTTCCCAATCAATTCCGTTGTCGCCGAGATTTCTGACGCGCACTACGGGGCGAATCTTCGGCGAAACATTTTCGCAATTGCGGACAACTTCACGGACAATTTGAATTGTATTCGTCGGTGAATTGGCATAAAGCGTGTTGAAAAAAACGATTCGTGCGTTGAGATTATCACGCGGCGCAACCTCAATCGCTTCCTTGCCCAAAACGCTGTTACTAATGACGAGTAGTTTATTTTGAAACGTGCGGATTTTCACACCGCGCCACGAAACATTTTCGACGACTCCGAAACCTTTATTCGGCACATTGATAACGTCGCCGACTTGAAAAGATTCGTCGGCTTGCAACGCAATTCCCGCAAAAAGATTACCGAGTGTGTCTTGCAACGCCAAACCGATAACGACACCGAGAATGGTCGAACCCGTAAAAATCGGTGCCAGCGGCACAGTCGGGTAATAGCCTTGAAAAACAATAAAAAAAGTAACGATATAGAGAATAATGGAAATGACATTTCTGATTAGACCGGAAAGTTCGTAAGTGTTTGAATTGCGAAGTGCCGCGCCGAAAATCAGATAATTTATCAAACGAATTATTGAAATTATCAAAGTCATCCATAAAATAATTTTGACAATGCGAAATATATTTTCAAATAAACTAATAGCCGTTTCGCCCATCTGATGTTCAGTCGCACCCATAAAAGATGCAACATATTCTTTTAATGGTGGTTCGATAAAAGGGATGCAAAGCAGAATAAAGGAAATAATGCTGATGACAATCACAAACGGAACGAGTCTTTTTTGTAATTCGGATGTAGCCATAAAATTTCGGTTGCGATGAACTATTCTTCGAGATTAAAAAATACCAAGAATCGTCGTTCCAATCAATAAAAGAGATAGCATAGAAACGATAATCGTAATAACCCAAGCCAAACAATTAAAAAGAAACGAGTTTTTATAATCACCCATTATCTCACGATTATTGGACAGCAGAACAATCGCCACGAGAATAACGGGAAGCAAAAGCCCGTTGATTGATTGGGTGAATATCAATAATTTGATTTGCGGAATGCCCGGAATCAGCGCGACGATTGCGCCAATCAAAATCAGCGCGGTAAAAATGCCGAGAAAAATCGGTGCTTCCCGAAAAGAATGCGAAAGACCTTTTTCAAAACCCAACGCCTCGCTCAAAGAATAAGCCGTTGCCAATGGTAAAACCGCCATCGCCAACATTGACGCACCGAAAAGTCCGACGGCAAACAGATATTTTGCGTATTGACCAACTACGGGCGCGAGTGCTTGCGCGGCATCGGCGGCATCGTTGAGTTTGATGCCGTTGGTGTGAAGCGTCGCGGCAGTTGAAACGACAATGAAAAAAGCGATCAGATTGGCAAAAATAACACCGATAATCGCGTCGGCACGGGCAATCGGATAATCTTCTTTGTCCATTCCTTTTTCGACCACCGAAGATTGCACGAAAATCTGCATAAACGGCGTAATGGTTGTGCCGATTAACGCCATTATCGTAAAAAGATAGCCGCTTTCAAAGCTAAAACTCGGACTGACAAATTCCGTTCCGACTCTTGCCCAATCGGGCTTTGCCAAAAACGCCGAAACGATGTAGGTCAAAAATATCAAAGACATCAACAAAAACGCTTGTTCAACTCGCTTCGGCGTGCCTTTGACAATCAACCACCAAACGACGATTGCCGTTATCGGAATCGTCATATAACGCGAAATACCAAAAAGTTCGGAAGCCTGCGCGATGCCGACAAATTCCGCGATGATAATTCCCGTATTGGCAATGAGTAAGGCAAGCATGACGAGTGCCGTCCAACGCACACCGAATTGTTCGCGGATTAAATCGGCTAAACCTTGTCCGGTAACAACGCCCATTCGCACGCAAATTTCTTGCGCGACGATAAAACAAATCGTCATCGGCACAAACGCCCACAAAAGCGTGTAGCCATATTCCGCGCCCGCCGATGTATAAGTAGCGATGCCACTTGCCTCATTTCCGGCATTAGCGGCAATAATTCCGGGACCTAACAGAGCAAGATAAGTAAAATATCTATATTCGGACAAACTCCGACGGACACGAGCCGGGAAACGCCTGAGGTTTTGCAGATATTTTTGTCGGGAAAACCTTGGTAAATTCATTATTACTACTGCCGTCGTCGTTCATTTTTACTCCGTAAATTGTTAATGGTTAATCGTTAATGATTTATTGCTTTCGACAATTGACCATTAACAATTAACGATTAACAATTTTTGAATATAACGCGATTGATTGATAGATTAAAGCGCGAAAAGTGAAAACTCGACAAAATGCGGGTTTGTTGCATTTTTACAAACACTCTCTTAAACTTAAACTATTGATTTACACACAATTTAACTAATCAGTTGAATATTCGAGGAACTAAAACAATCTATGACGCATAATCTTTTTAATACCAAACAAACATTCAAAACCGGAAACGGCGCGGACGGCACATTTTACTCTTTGCCACAACTCGAAAAAGATGGCATTGCCCAAATATCGTGTTTGCCGATTTCAATCCGCATCGTGCTTGAATCCGTTTTGCGAAACTTTGACGACGGTAAGAAAATCAGCGAAGAAAACGTCAGATTTCTCGCCAATTGGGGCGCGAATGCTGACCGCACGGAAGAAGTTCCGTTTGTCGTCGCCCGCGTTATTTTGCAGGATTTTACGGGCGTTCCACTGTTGGTTGATTTAGCCGCGATGCGTTCCGCCGTTGAAAGATTAGGCAAAGATGTTGGCGTGATCGAACCGCTTGTTCCGGTGGATTTGGTGATTGACCATTCAATTCAGGTTGATTATGCGGGAAGTGAAACGGCGTATCAGAAAAATATGGAGATGGAATTTAAGCGCAACGAACAGCGTTACCGTTTTTTGAAATGGGGAACGCAGGCGTTCAATGGTTTCCGCGTCGTGCCGCCGGGAATCGGCATTGTTCATCAAGTAAATCTCGAATATCTGGCAAAAGGTGTGTTTGAAAAAGACGGTGTTTATTATCCCGATACTTTGGTCGGCACGGATTCGCATACGACGATGATCAACGGTTTGGGAATTGTCGGTTGGGGCGTTGGCGGAATCGAAGCCGAAGCCGGAATGCTTGGGCAACCCGTTTATATTTTAACGCCCGACGTTATTGGTGTTCATCTTTCGGGCGAATTGCCGCAGGGCGCAACCGCGACGGATTTAGTTTTGCGCGTTACGGAAATTCTGCGGGCGGCAAAAGTCGTCGGTAAGTTTGTCGAATTTCACGGCGAAGGCGCACAAAAACTTCACGCGACGGACAGAGCGACGATAGCAAATATGGCTCCCGAATACGGCGCGACGATGGGATTTTTCGGCGTTGACGAAAAAACGCTCGATTATTTCCACGCCACCGGCAGAAGCAACGAACAAATTGAAACAATTAGAAATTATTATACGGCGCAGGAAATGTTCGGCATCCCGAAAAAAGGCGAGGTTGAATATACCAATGTCATCGAACTCGATTTAGCAACCATTAAGCCCGCAGTTGCCGGACCGAAACGCCCGCAAGACCGCATTGAATTAACTGCATTGAAAGATAAATTTTCCGAATTGTTCAGCGCACCAACCGGCGAAAGCGGTTACGGCAAAGAAGCCGAAGATTTAGAGAAAAAGTTTATGGTAACGATGGGCGCAAACAGCGCAACGGCGACAGTCGGCGGCGGTGAACAATCATCTTTAAGCATCCCGCTACCGGTTTTGAACAACGTCAGCGCAGAAAATACGAACATCACCACCGAAGTCGAGATGATGAACAATCGCCCGACACCCAACCGCGTAGAAGATGCTTCGCAGAATATCGAACAGCACACAACATCAATCGGACACGGCGACGTTTTGATTGCCGCGATTACTTCTTGCACCAATACATCAAATCCGGCAGTGATGATTGCCGCCGGAATTTTGGCGAAAAAAGCCGTCGAAAAAGGCTTAACAGTTCCCGATTATGTCAAAACTTCACTTGCGCCCGGTTCGCGTGTCGTTACTGAATATTTGGAAAAAACAAATTTACAGCCGTTTTTGGATAAACTCGGCTTTGAACTCGTCGGTTACGGCTGCACAACTTGCATCGGAAATTCAGGTCCGCTTGACCACGCGCTTGAGGAAACGGTCGTCGAAAACGATTTGATTGCCGCGTCGGTTTTGTCGGGCAACCGCAATTTTGAGGCGCGAGTTCATCAAAATATCAAGGCGAATTTCTTGATGTCGCCACCGCTTGTCGTTGCTTACGCTTTGGCAGGAAGCGTTACTAAAAATTTAACGGCAGAACCGCTTGGACAAGACAAAGACGGCAACGATGTTTATCTCAAAGATATTTGGGCTTCGCTTGATGAAGTCAAAGAATTATTGCAAGCCGCTTTTAATCCTGAATCATATAAGCAACTTTACAGCGATTTTGCTGAGAAAAATCCGCTATGGAACGAAATTCCAACCGTTGTCGGCAAAGTTTATGAATGGGACGCGGACTCGACTTATATTCAAGACCCGCCGTATTTTGAAAATTTTACAATGGAAACAGGGAAGTTTTCCGACATTCACGAGGC
>JANOXW010000826.1:0-1505 GCA_031418635.1 Acidobacteriota bacterium | reverse complement strand
GAAATCGAACAACGCACGGGCGTTAAAGTCGAAGTTTTGTCGTCTGTCGAAGAAGCGCGATTGATTGGAGTTGCCGCCGCACAATTTTTCGGCGCAGAACGCGACACACTTCTGAACATTGACATCGGCGGTGGCTCAACCGAACTTTCGCTGATGAAAAACGGCGAACCGCACAAACTTTTCTCAATGAAACTCGGCGCAGTCGGTTTGACGGAAAAATTTATCTTCTCAAATCCGCCGACATCAAAAGAGCTAAAAAATATTCAGGCGGAAATCGCCTTTGCGCTTGAACGTCCGTTAAGAAAAATAAAGGGTGAAACGTGGCAAATTTCCAGCGGAACGTCAGGGACGATACTTAATTTCGCCGCGTTGCTAAATTTTCAAAACGGCGCAGGTTCGGCGACTAACTCCATCATTCAATTAAAAAAATTAGTTGCACTGAATAAAATGTTGGCGCGTATTTCGCTGGAAGAACGCGCCAAACTGCCGGTAATTAGCGCGACACGCGCCGAAGTTATCGTAGCGGGCGGGCAAATTCTCGAAGGCGTGATGCGAGCCTTGAACATCAATTCGCTTCAGCCGTGCTATTATGCGTTGCGCGAAGGCGTGATTATTGATTATTTGCGCGAAGTTGAAATCGAATCGTTACCGCCCGTGCCGGACGTGGACAATTATCGTCTGCGCGACGTGTTTGCCATCGGCAGGCGTTACGGTTACGAGGAAACTCACGCGCTGCAAGTGGCGGATTTAGCCGAAAAAATCTTTGACGAGCTTGCGCCGATTTATAAATTTGGACGACACGGACGAACTTTGCTTTCCGCCGCCGCGCTCTTGCACGATGTCGGCTATCACATCTCACACGAAGCGCATCACAAACATTCGTTTTATCTCATCAAACATTCGGAAATGACCGGCTTTTCCGAAACCGAAAAATTGATGATTGCCAACATCGCACGTTATCATCGCGGAGCTTTGCCCAAAGATAAACACACCGATTTTATGCAATTGAGCGAAAAAGACCGCAAAACCGTCGCCCAACTCGGCGCAATCTTGCGAATCGCCGACGCACTCGACCGCGGCTACGAAAACCACGTCAAAGACATAAAATTCAAACGCACCAAACAAGACTTATTTCTCAAACTCGTCAGTCCACAAGATTGCCACATCGAAAGAAAAGCCATCGAACAAAAGAAAGATTTGTTTGAAATCGCCTTTGGTTGCAATTTGAAAGTTGAGTGATTTTAATTGATATTGAATTTTTGAAAGTATTCATCAATTTCCGAACGCAGTTCAATGCCGACGCGCTCAAAGATGTCGAGCAAATCGTTATACGCACTCATACCGCTCAAGAAATCCCAAAATTCTTTGGCGATTTTTAATTCATTGCATCGTCTAGTGGTTGTAAAGTGCGGGCGCGTAAGTATTTTAAGTAATTGCACGCATCTTATGTCAGGTAAATTTTTAGTTTTTCGAATCTTATACGATTATATTTTCCATCTTTAAAA
>JANOXW010000825.1:0-5291 GCA_031418635.1 Acidobacteriota bacterium | reverse complement strand
CAATTTTTAGAACTTTACCGCTATGTAAAAATGACGCGAAAGTTTGACGAAATAACTGTTCGCTTGAAACGTCAAGCGAAATTGACGGGAGGAGTTTTTACATCGTTAGGACAAGAAGCGACGGCAGTTGGAACGGCGTTTGCGCTTGAATTGAAAGATTTTATCGCGCCTTTGATACGCGACATTGGTGCGGTTTTTGTCAAAGGAATTCTTCCACGGACGATTTTCGCGCAATATCTCGGCAAGGCAAACGCGCCTTCGCGGGCAACTGATGTGCAGTTTCATTTTGCCGATTTGGAGAAAGGTTTTGTCGGTCCGATTTCGCATCTCGGCGATATGATTCCGGTAATGACGGGAATTTTGCTGGCTTCACGGATGAAACAAGAAAATCGCGTAGCGGTTGTTTATGTTGGCGACGGAACGACTTCGACGGGCGCGTTTCACGAAGGCGTGAATTTTGCCGCCGTGCAGAAATTGCCGCTGATTGTCGTGATGGAAAGCAATGGTTACGCTTATTCTACACCTTCGCGTCTGCAATTTGCCTGCGAAAATTTGATTGATAAAGCCGTCGGTTACGGTGTAAAAGGTTTGACGGTTGACGGCAACGATATTGTCGCGTGTTACGAAACGATGAAAGAAGCCGCCGAATTTGCCCGAAACGGCGGCGGCACGGTTTTAATCGAAGCGCATACTTATCGCCGCAAAGGACACGCCGAACACGACAATCAAAGTTATGTTCCCGAAGGCGAAATCGAATTTTGGGCGAAAAATAATGACCCGATTGACCGTTACGAAAGATTTTTGAGCGAAGAAAAAATCGCTTCGACGGATGAATTAAACGAAGTCGTCGCCGAAGTCGAAAAATATCTCGAAGCGGAATTGGCGATTGCCGAAACCGCGTCTGCGCCCGAAGGAATTTCGGCGGCTTACGACGTTTTTGACAATTCGATTATGAAACCTGCGTTCAAGAAAAAAGTGTTGGAGAAATGAAGAAAGGTAAAAAGTGAAAAAGTGAAAAAGTTTCGCGCCTTTACTCAACCAACTTTTTCACATTTTCACTTTTCTACTTTTTCACATTAAGAAATGGGTGTTGTTCAAAGAAAATTAACCAAATCATTTACCGCATTTTTCGATTCGGAAAAATCCAGCGGCATTGTTTTGATTATCTGCACCGTCGTTTCGCTTTTAGTGGCAAATTCGCCAATCGGAGCAAATTATTTAAGTTTATGGAAAATGTATCTCGGCGGTTTGAGCGTCGAACATTGGATAAACGACGGTTTGATGGCGATTTTCTTTTTGCTCATCGGTTTAGAACTCAAACGCGAACTTTACAAAGGCGAATTGTCGAATATTAAAAACGCGCTTTTGCCGATTTTCGCCGCTATCGGTGGAATTGTTGTTCCCGCGCTGATTCATTTGGCGTTTAATTACGGAACGCCAACGCAATCGGGCATCGGAATTCCGATGGCGACTGATATTGCTTTCGCGCTTGGCGTTCTCGCGCTTCTCGGCAATCGTGTGCCGGCTTCGTTGAAAGTTTTTTTGACCGCGCTTGCCGTAATGGACGATTTGGGCGCGATTATTGTTATCGCCATTTTTTACACGGCAAAACTTTCGACCATTTATCTATTCGGCGCAATTGTCGTTTTCGGCATACTTTTTTTGCTAAAAAAAGCACAAGTAATGTCGCTGATTCCGTATCTTCTCGGTGGCGTTTTGATGTGGTTTTTTATGTTGGAATCAGGCATTCACGCAACGATTGCCGGCGTTTTGCTGGCGTTTGCCATTCCTTTTAGCGACATCGAAGAGGACGAAACCTCGCCGTCTTATAAACTTGAATCTTTTCTACATAATCCTGTTGCTTTTGTGATTTTGCCAATTTTTGCGCTCGCCAACACAGGAATAGTTATCGGCGCAGATTGGCTGCAAAGTTTGACTACAACAAATAGTCTGGGCGTGTTGGGCGGACTGATTATCGGCAAACCGATTGGAATTGCGTTGATGAGTTTCACCGTCGTTGCAATTGGAATTTGCCGTCTGCCGCTTGATTTAAATCGCAAACACATCATTGGTGCCGGATTTCTCGGCGGCATTGGTTTTACGATGTCAATCTTTATCACAAATCTCGCGTTCACCGATTCACACATCATAAACAATGCAAAAATGGCGATTTTACTCGCATCACTGACCGCCGGCACGATCGGTTTTGTTTGGCTGAAACTGCTTGGCAAACCCGAAGAAATGGACGACGATATGGACACAATGGATTTTGCCGATGATGAAGGATAATATGGAACAGAGGCAGTAGCAGTAGGAGGTGGCAGTGTATTAAAATCTTTAGCAGTAGCTTTGACTTCTTGCCACTGCTAGTGCTACTTAATTAGCGAAATGAGAGGTCAATATGGATTTTAACGGACAGGACAATTTCAACATTCAAAACGACATAAATAGTTTAGTTCCCGACCGCGCTGAAATGGAGTGTGAAGAACTTTTCGCGCAATCCGATAAATTGCTCAATGACGGCGAGATAATGGAAGCAGTCGAAAAACTTTCGCAAATTTTGAAACGCAATCCGCGTTTCGGCAAGGCGTATAATCATCTCGGTTGGGTTTATGAAACGAAATACAAAAACGTACCACGCGCCGAAGAATACTACAAAGCCGCGATGCAATATGCGCCGCATTACAACGCCGCTTTTTTGAATTACTGCTATTTTCTGTCAAACGCGGGGCGTTTTGACGAACTCAAAGCGCATCTCGATAAAATGTCGAACAATGCGGGAATTGCCAAAGACACGATTTTCAACGAATACGCCATAATGTATGAAATGCAGGGAAATCCGCAAACAGCGATTGATTATTACCAAAAAGCCGCGATGGTTACGCTGGAAAATAGCAAACTCGACAAATACACAGAAAGCATCGAGCGATGTCAAAAAAAATTAGACCTTTTGAAGCCTTCAGTCGGTTTCTAAATAATTTAAGGCGCAAGATACGATTTTTTTCATCTCAGAGTTCCAAGACGCTGAGTTTTGTATACATTTTTCTGCGTCTCTGCGGTTCAATTTTCTTCTCTTGTGCTAATGTTTGATTATATGAAATGGCTAATTGAAAAATCCCGTTATTTAGCGTTGATTGGCGTTATCGGCTTAATTGTCGGCGCGATGACTTCACTTTTTTCGGGAGCGTATAAAACATTTAAGGTAGTTGAAACCACAATTTTTCATTATTCAAGCGATGAACATAAACTGATTGAATTGTTCGATTGTTTGGACAGTTTTTTGGTCGCCGTCGCGCTTATAGTTATTGCTATCAGTCTTTACGAACTTTTTATCGGCGATCTCGAAGTTCCCGATTGGATGCTGGTCCGCGATTTGAGCGAACTAAAAGCAAAGTTCAGTTTTGTCATTATTCCTATTTTAGCGGTTAAATTTTTGCAAAAATTGCTTGCGTCGGAAAATGCTCTCGAACTGCTTTATTTCGGAATCGCCATCGCGTTAGTCATAATTTCGCTGTCCGTTTTTACTTTTATCAGCGAGAAAGAAAAAGAACTCGAAATGAAAGTGCGTTCCGAAGAAGATAAAAATAACGGAAAAGAAACCGAAAAGCGAGCCGCAGACGTATAGTAAAAATATGTCAAACACAAATTTCATCAGCGTTCCGTTCAAAACTGAAAGCGGCTTGTCGCAGATTGACGGCATCGGCAAATTTTCAAGCGCGGGAATCGTGCTTGAATTTGAATCGAAGCTTTTCGGTATTATCAAAAATGGTGTCAAAGAATCGCGCATCGCGCTTGACGAAATTCTCGACGTGCGATTGCGAAAAGGCTTTTTCAAATTCGCCGCGAAAATTGAAATTCGCTTAAAAAGTTTTACAAAATTGAGTGAACTACCGAACAAAGACGGCAAAATTACGCTAAAAGTCAAACGCGACGATTTTGCCCGCGCCACCGAAGCCGTTGCTCAATTGCAGAAAAATTTAACCGCGCATCAAGAATCTCTGCCGCCTGCACAAACGCCCGTCAGTCGTTTGTTTGATGATGATTTTGAGACGAATGATTTGGAAAATTAAAGCAAAAATAGGCTTTGCACATAAAGCCCGATTTTCTACAGACTTTATGTGCGAGATCAAGCACTTTATGTTCATCTTTTCTCTTATGTTATGATTGCGACGATTACATTCAGATAAACATGCAGATCGCCGAAAGTGAAAGTAGATAAGACCCCAGTTTTATGAGTTATTTGGATTCTACACTAAAAAAACTATCAATTCTTTCGGGTAATAAATGCGCGTTTCCAGATTGCCCTTTGCCATTAATTGATGAAAGTGGGATTCTTACTGGAGAAATATGTCATATCAAAGCTAGAAATTCTGGTGGCAAGCGATATGATGCCTCTCAAACTAATAAAGAAAGGGATGGTTATGAAAACTTAATCTTAATGTGTCCTCTACATCACACAGTAATTGATTCTTCTGAGGAAATTTTTACGGTCGATGTATTACAAGAGATAAAGAGAAAACACGAATCCAAACATCTTGAATCCAATGAACAAGGAAAGTTAGAAATATTAATTGAAAAGTTACACTCAATTTTTGAAAAAGATAATACTCGCTCTCTTGATTCATCAAAGTTATTAAAAGAGCAAAACACCTCTTTAATGAAAGCTCAAAAATTAGCCGCAGAGAAGACACACAATGAACGTCGGGAAAAGTGGCTGTATTCTGAGGATGGACTGACAGATACAATAAACTCTATAAATGAAATTTATTCGTTAATTAGTCAGCAAATTTTTGATAACGGTGAAACATTTTCGACTCTTGGAATTGAATTAAACGCCAAAGAGAAATTTCTGCGTAATATTTATAATAATGATTATGGCTGTCAACTTGAGGTAGAAGGTTTTCAAGAAAACTCTTACGACAACAAACCAGCAAATATAAAACTTAAAATTTGGTTGTTCGAGAAAAAGCCATCTCACCAGCATGGTTTATTTTATTCAGAACCAATTACACGCCTTTATTTCAAACCTGATTTGCTTCCTGACGGTCAAGTTTCTTGGAAAGAAACTGAAAGGACTTCAATGAATTTAACCGCACAAGGTATTTGTGAAAAGATGTTTGATTTATTGATAAATGAGATTAGTAAAAAGAAACCTAAAAGAAATTCTTGGAAAGATGATTATATTCGGGAAAATGAAGATTTTTGGTAAGAACGAATTATCTTCCCTCAAACTTTCGCCTGTGTTATGATTTGGACACTTTAGATTCAGATTTAAGGACTTTATGTTCAGA
>JANOXW010000824.1:0-7017 GCA_031418635.1 Acidobacteriota bacterium | reverse complement strand
TTTCTGATAGATAGCGAATAGTCAATAGTTGATAATTGATAGCTATAAACTATTTGCTATTAGTTATTCGCTGTTTATTCGGAGGTAATGATTTATAATTTTGTTCTGTTAAAAAACAGTTAACAGTTGATAATTGATAGTTGATAGCTATCAGCTATTAACTATCAACTATGCGCTGTTTATTCAGAAATAAAATTAAAATTTCCGACGCTTTCTTAATATAATCTCGTCGCCTTATCAATCTCCGCCGCGAAGTTTTCAATCGTTTTCGATGCGAGTTCGATTTGTTCCGCCGCTTCTTTCCAATTTCTTTGCTCAATCGCTTCGCGCACTCCCGGCAAAGTCTTAACGCCGTAACCCGTATAAAAACCGGGCGCGTAAATCTGATGCTTAAACCAATCGCGGCGCGGCAAACCGGCGTTATTCGTCAAGGTTCTTTCCGTATTCATCAAAATTTTATCGAGTTGTTTTTGCATTGCCGGCGCGAGTTGTTTGTTTTTGGTCGCATTTTGATAATTTTTCGCGCTTTCCTGCAATCTTGCCAAAGCATTTTCCAACGGCGCAAAGTTCAAATAAGGCACTTCCGATTTAGGTTTCGGCATCACAAAGGTTTCTTTCGGGTCTTGCACGGCTAACAGCGTTCCGTTTGAAATCAACTGATTCATCGCTTTGGTTTCGTCGCGCATATTTTCGGTCAGTTTGGTTATTTCGTTGACATAACCGCCAACCGTTTCCGCGAAATTCGTAAATTCAAACGGCAAAACATCAGCGTTAGCAAGTCGCAAAGTCGTGCGTCCGCAGATTTTAGCGAGTGCAATGCCGTAATCAAAATTAGGATCGCCGAACTTTGTATAATGGTCAAACGAATCATAAATCGAATGATAAGAACCACCGCCGTCTTCGCCACCGAAACCGATATTTAACGAAGCAATGCCGAGATGTTGCAAAAAAGGTGTGTAGTCCGAACCCGAACCGAGCGCGGAAATGCGTAAATCGGCGCGTTCTTTGGTTTCTTTCTTAACACTTGGCGAACCTTCAACTAATTGTAAGGCGCGTCGGCGTTCCAATACGCTGAGTTTTGTCTGCGGGTCAGGCACATCTCTAGCGACTTCGTTCATAAACTTCTCAAGCGTGTGCGAGCCGCCGATACCGAGAAAACCGCGCCCGTTTCCATCGGTATTGATATAAACGGCGGCTTTGTCTTTGAGCATTGCCGCGTGTGTTTCCACCCATTCGGTTGAGCCGATTAGTCCCGGTTCTTCGCCGTCCCAAGCCGCATAGACGATAGTTCGTTTTGGTCTGTTACCTTGTTTGACGAGTTCGCCGACGGCACGAGCTTCTTCGAGCATCGCAACTTGTCCGCTTAACGGGTCTTCTGCGCCGTTCACCCACGCATCGTGATGATTGCC
Source organism: Acidobacteriota bacterium (assembly GCA_031418635.1). GTDB lineage: Bacteria > Acidobacteriota > Blastocatellia > Pyrinomonadales > Pyrinomonadaceae. Next base: position 5,608 of record JANOXW010000824.1, on the reverse strand, counting down.
GCGAATTATCCATTCGTCAGGGCGTTGTGCGCCGTCTAACCTTGCAATCACGTCGTAAATCGTTTTCGTGTCCCAATTAAATTCGAGTTTGAGATGAACTTTGGAAGAATTCGTCCCGCCGAGGTGATAAGTTATCGGCAACGCGCCACGCCAATTTTCGGGTGCAATCACGCCGCCCAAATTTTTTAAAAGCGGCAAAGCATCCGCATAAGAAATCGGCAGAACGGGAATCTTTGTTAAAGTCGGCGCATCTTTCAAACTTAATCTTTTCGCGCCTTTAACCGAACCGATATTTGGAGTTAAAGGATCGCCCGGAAAAACCGGCATATCAGCAACCGAACCGCGTTGTGCGCCATTTGCACTGCGATACGCGCCTTTCGGATAAACGTCGCCTTGAAAATAACCGTCGTCTTTCGGGTCGGAATAAATCAAACAGCCGATTGCGCCATTTTCCGCCGCCACTTTCGGCTTGATGCCGCGCCACGAACCGCCGTATTTAGCGATAACGATTTTACCTTTGACATCAATTCCGCGTTTTGCGAGTTCTTCATAATCGGCGGGAATGCCGTAATTGACAAAAACAAGGTCGCCCGTTACGTCGCCGTCTGTTGAATACGCGTTATATGTCGGAAGTTGTTCGCTCTTTTGGTTGGAAGTCGAATCTTCTTTGAGTTCGGGTTCTTCGAGTTTCGCGGAAAACTTTTCGGGCGAAATCATTTCCAAGACGCGCGTTTTCGGCGTTGGAAATAACACATCAAACTGTTCAATATTTGTTTGATAACCCCAAGATTTGAACAAAGACGCAATAAATTCGGCGTTTTCCTTGTCGTAAGGCGAACCGACGTGATGCGGACGCGCTGACAGCCGTTTCAGCCATTCGCGCAAATTTTCGCGCTTTAATGAATCATCGAACTTTGCTTCTAAAGATTTTTGTTTAGCCGAACTTTCAGTTGAAAATCCCATCAAGGCTTTATCATTCGGCATTGATTGGGCAAAAACCGAACAAGTTAAAAGAAAAACCGAAAACATTTTTAGAAATGATTGTCGCATAAAAAAAACTCCTGAAATTTAGATTTGGTTAAAATGTGCGTGAAATTATTGTAAAGCAGATTTGGGAAAAGATGCTAATTTAAAGATGGAAAAAGAATTTGCCCACGCGCATATACGAAAAATCCGAAAAAAAGAAATTAAATCTTTTGATTTTTTAGTATCTCTTTCGCCGTTTTTAAAAAATCGTTTTCACAAACCCAATTCTTGAACTTCGGTGTCGGGAATATCAATTTTCATTCGCAACAGCGCGGTTGAAAAAGTTTTGCCTTGCGCGTCAGTCATCAGCGACAAAGTTCCGCCACCACCCAAACTTTCGTGGAGTAGAAAATTTAAGGCTTTTAAATTCGGCAGTTCGAAACGTTCAACTTCACCTTTAACCATTTCGCCAAAATGTTTCTTTACATTTTCCGCAGTAACTTCGCGGACGATTAACGGATAATATTCATCTTTTAGAGCAATCACGCCAACATTAGCTGTGTCGCCTTTATCACCCGAACGGGCGTGCGCAAGTTTTAATAATTCAATTTTCATAATTCATTCTTTAGCGGACTACTCCCTTTTTCAGTTTACGATTTATTTACCGCAATAAAAAGTAGTCCTAAATATGTTGTGGCATTTCGACTTGATTACGTCGTAGTTTGTGACTTCAAAAAGATCGTAAATTTATGAAACGCTACTAAAACAGCCGAATGTGTAATTTTTTCAGTTTTAATTAAATCTTCAACTTCGACGATTGGGAGAAGTCTTGTTAAAACGCTTTCTGTTTCGTCAAACTCAACTTCGTGCGTTTTTTCGCAATCAATCGCCAGAAAATGATGCAGCCAATTATTCTGAATTGCTGGATTCGGACGCGATTTCCCCAAACTGATCAATTCACGCGGGGAATATCCTGTTTCTTCCAATAATTCCCGTGCCGCTGCAACACAAGCATCTTCATCGCCATCAACCATTCCACCCGGGAATTCGAGCGTGATTTCTTTTGTTCCGTGCCTAAACTGCTCTATAACAACAATTTGTTTGTCTTTAGTTAATGCTACGACATTTACCCAATCCGGATTTTCAATGACGTAAAAATTATGCTCGGCGCTGTCAATTTCGCGTTGGCAAAGATCGCGTCTAACCTTAAATATCTTACAGTCGGCAACTATTTCCGAACTGATTTGTGTCCAAGTTTCAATTTCGTTGCTCATATTTTAGATCCGTTCGACGCGATAAACTCTTTATCCTTTTCGCCAAGTTCGGCGATCTTGGTCATCAGGAAGTCCGCAATCTCCTTATGAGTTCGTAGTCTGTCGCCTTTTTCGTAGTATTGTGAAAGGTCGATTGGCTCGCCAAACCAAACTCTTACCTTTTCACCGCCCGTCCAGTTTCCTAAGATCTGCTTCGGTAAATCGTTACCTAAACCCGCGATAAATACCGGAATCACTTGAGGTTGCGCTTTCATTAGGACGGCGCCAACGCCGGGTTGAGCCGGTAAAAATTCATATGGATTTTCGTTAAGATTTCTTTTTCCTTCCGGATGAAATCCGATCACATGTCCGCGACCTTCCGAACATATTTGAACCAATCTTCGCAAAGAATATTTATCAAATTCGCGTTTTGAAACAACTTTTTCCTCGCGGAAAAATGGCGGATACATTGAAAACCAACCCATCACCAAATTTACAATCCAACCAATCGGACTATCATAAAAAAACTTAGCACGGACAGGGAAGTAAAGAATCATTGGATGTTTGGTTTGCCTAAACATCACGGAGGAAACGACGTACATATCGAAAAAAGAACGATGATTGGCTACAAGTAGGATTGGGCGGTTAACATCTGTCTTTTCAATATGTTCCAGTCCAAACACATTCATCAAATTATAAGTTGCGATCTTGATCCAGAGCGAACCGAGATGACGCTGGAAAAACGTCATTACCCGTTTTGAACGTCCCAAATTCATTCGATGCGTTAAATTAAAACCAATTTTTTCGGTTTTGGACAATACAGCGGATTCGTCGCGCGTCGGCACGAGCGGTGCTGTCGGGGATTTCTCTAAATTTTGCGTAGTCTTTTCCGATGTCATCTTAATTTTTGCGAAACGAAATTTTATCGCACTGTTTTGAAAATAAGAAATCGGCAAAACTATTTTCACGAAAATTATTGTAACTGAAAACTACTTTATTTGATTTATTTCGTTAGATTTGGATAATCCAAGGTATGTTTATCAAAACTTTTCAAGCTGGGTGGGGCGATATGGATTACAACGGCCACATGAGAAATACAGCATATTTAGATTATTCGGCGACACTGCGAATGATATATTTCCAAAGCAGTGGATTCCCAATGTCAGAATTTGCGCGGCTCAAATTAGGTCCGGTTGTGTTGAAAGATGAGATCGAATACTTTCGAGAAATCAGGCTTTTGGAAGAATTTCAGGTCAAATTTGAATTAGCCGGATTTTCGGAAGACGGTCGCAAATGCCGTGTCCGAAACACATTTATTTGCAGTAATGGAAAGACTTCAGCGAAAGTTACGAGTTTTGTCAGTTGGATGAATCTGGTCGAACGAAAATTAATTGTTCCGCCGGAAAATCTCTTTGCCGCCATGACAAATCTTGCAAAAACGGAAGATTATCAATTGCTTAAATAATCTTTCGAAGATGTTTTCGCGTTTTCTTATAAGTCAATTACGATTGGCGGTTGGGTCGGGTTGTAGTCTTCGTCGCAATTTGCTGCGTTGACGAATTTCACGCCAAATTGTTCGGTTTGCCCATAACCGCAATGAATATGACCAAAAACGTGAAGTTTTGGTCGAACCTCTTCAACTTTTTTCCGTAATTCTTCACATCCTGTATTTTCAACCCAATATTTACGCTGAACTTCATCCAAAATCCCATGTGGCGGACCGTGGGTGATTAAAATATCAGTATCGTTTGGAATTAGCTTCCACTTTTCTGCCAATTCGCGACCGCGATTTAGATTAAAAGCCCAATCAAAAAATCTTGGCTGCCAAGGACTTCCATAAATCTTTAAACCTTCAATTTCGATCGAAGAATCCTGTAAATAATTGATCTTTCGAACAAATCTTCCGGCTAAAGTTGGATCATTTTCAAATAACCAATCGTGATTTCCCGCAACAAATATCTTGTAACGATGTGGTTGATTTGAAAACCAAATCGAAAAGTCGTTTACCTCATCAAATGTTCCCCTGCCTGTCGCGTCGCCGGCGTGAATCAAAATATCACCGTCAGGAACAATTATTTGTTCGTGGCAATTATGAGTATCAGAAATGCAAACTATTCTTGGCATAATCGATTTAAAGTTTAGTAAACTATTGTTCTACATCCATTTGCCGTAAACTTGACTAACAAAATCGCCATTCATAAATTCATCCGGATTGATCTGGCTTTGTAAAATCACACCTTTATATTTGCCTGAAAGCAGCATCATCGCAGATTCGCAAAGTGGCGCAGCGGTCGTTGTTTGAATTGCGCGCAACCTCTTTTCATTGATATCCAAAGGCGTCACATAAAATGCTTTTTCAATCATTCTCCGCCGTCCGGTTTTATCAAATCCATCAACGGAAGCGTGAACCAAAACAATATCGTCCTCGACGGATGGAACAGCTTCGAGCATGACATCCTGCAATTTATTGGCGAGATGTTCATCTTTCGGCAATTTGCGGATGAGCGATTCAACCCAGTGATAATGTCCGACATAGCGTAATGTCTTATAATCCAATGCTTTCGCCTTGCCTGCAAAGAAGTCTGGTAAATCTGCTGCACCGCCGCTGGTCAGATCGGCTTCGTAAGTTCTTGCGCCAATAACAATCGTTTCACGTGACGAAAGTGCCGGGCGTTTTGTAATTTTGTAGTTGCGAAGAACGCGGGAATTTTTAACATATTCGGTCGCAACGCCAATCGGCGACCACGTAAATCCATAAAAATGAGGCTGATGGGCGTGTGCGGTCAATGCGCCAACTTTCATGCCAATTCGTTCAACCTTTTCATTTTCATAGTTTTCGAGAAATCTTTGATAGAGCGTCATCGCCAAAACATTGATAAAACCGGGAGCAAGTCCGGTTTGCAAAATAAAACCTGTTTCCGCATCTTTTGCCAGCTCAATGATTTCATCAGTTTCCGCGACATATTCAGTCAGATTTGCGTAATGCATTTTGAAATCTTTCGCAAAACGAGCTAAGCGCGGAGCCTGCGATCCGGGTGAACAATCAAGTAAAACATCGCTCTTTTCAAAAGCTGATTTCATCGCATCCGTAACTTCATCCGTCGCCATCAAAACTGTTTCAATGTTTGAAGATTTCAACGAATTTTGGCTAACGAAATCCTTGGCTTTAATGAGTGAATGTTCGGAAATATCACCGAGAAAAATATCTGTTTCAACCTTTGACCATTCTCGCAAAAGTAACGCGGCTGCTTCGCCGATTCCGCCTGAACCAGCAATAAAAATTGTTTTTTTCATAAGAAAGTTTACAAGAACTTGAGTAAGGAAATTCTACCTTGAAATGGGAGTCTTAGCCAATTCGCAATATATGCTTTTTAAGATCGGAATACGGC
>JANOXW010000823.1:0-4022 GCA_031418635.1 Acidobacteriota bacterium | reverse complement strand
CGTCGGCAATGGCGAGTCCGAAATTAAATCAGAAGATGTTGCTAGTGCGTTTGGCTCCGCTTTAACGGGTTGGTCTAGTACTCTGCTAGCCTTGAGACCAGAACTTAATCCGCAACTTTCCCAATACTTAAGTTCAATATTGCGCGTAAGCCAGTCGGGTTTCATAATGTTAGTCCCGCCTCAAGTAGTACAAGTAGATTGCAAGGAAAATGCGTTGATAATCGTTAAGCTATACAAAGAAAGAGACGATAAAATTTTTCCAAAAAATAGCGATTATGTTGCTAAAGCGCAGATGGAAGGAAGAACTATTTTGTTGAATGGCGTGGATTTTCAATATAGAACAGATTTAAACGCAAGCACGCTAATTAAGGATGGAAAGGTAAATCTGATAACGGTTTTTGCTCACGAGTTGGGACATAGTTTTGGTTTACCCGACTTAGACAGCAGTATTCAAGCCATTTCAATTATGAATGCTGAAAGTGTAGAGAAAAACTTATCTCCCAGACCTACTAAAGAAGATGGATTAGCATTCATTAAAATCTTAGAGAAATCCGTCACGGGCTTACGCCCTGGAGAATTTAATGCAACGGAGTGTTCAGGATTAAAATTATCATCCAAAAGCACAAAGTAATTTTTTCTATTTTATAATCCGAAACAAGAAGCTATTAATTATGCGGACAGAATTTTGTTAAAAACAATATTTTACTTTTTTGAGTTGATCGTTTAATCAAGACGCAATCTAACAAATCATTGGACGCGAGGCGAAACAGCTTGCCTCATAAAAAGTCCATTCTTTAATTCCGAGTTGCGCGTAGCGGTTTCGCCCACGTCAACTCAACCGTTGGACTTCGGCATATCGAATTCAAATAAAGAAGTAACGCCGTCGTCCCGATGGCTGTCAAGAGTGCGTCCCGCGCTCTTTATTCTTACCTTTTGGGATCATTTTAAGATAAAGCGGAGAAGCGGAACGCTTCCCCGACAGCCGTCGGGACGACAGCGTTACTTTTCGGATATACTTGCGCGGGTGAGAGTTTGTTAGGTATAGTTGTGAGCATCAATCAAGGAGAAAGAATCGAAATGAATAAATTTAACGTCTATCTGTCCGGTGTCGCCCGTTTTATAGTTTTGGCAGGAATCTTATTCCTTTGTAACGCCATTCTTTACTCAAAGGCAATGAGTTGCACTTTGCCAAACGGAACAAGTGTCAAACAAGCGTCCGCCACAAAATATAAAAATCCCGACTCACTCAGCGAGGAGTTTTCCTTTTTGATTCAAGACTTCAAAATGAATCATCAAGGCGAGAATAATAACCTCAACATAAAGGTTCGATACTGTTACGAATCCGCCATATCAAACAACGATTATCCCGACTTCCTGTCAGTAGCCAAGAACATTCAGGATTTTCTGACAAATTACCCGAACGACGGCGATTATTGGGAGATTGTCAACAAAAAGCTAACGCAAATGGTGTTGGAAAAATATCCCGTGCTTTCCAGCATAACAACTGAAATGCAAGTTTCCCCGTCGCGTCTAAATTCTTACACACGCTCAAGTATCGCTACCCGCTATCAGTCTAAAAAGATAAAAATTGTCAACAGAACAAATTAACGAAAATAGAGTAACCTAGCGATGTAAAATGTTGGCAAAAATGACCATTGTTTGCCTTTGGATTTGTACTAAGTAGTCAGAAGTAGACAGGTATTGTGACAGGTTCACACAAAACGCCGCAAAGATTTCAGGGCGAAGCTATATGTGCAATGTTACTTTCTAAAGTTTAAGCGACGGCTTGAAATAGGATTGATTCGGTTTGAGAAACTGATGCGTCCGCTAGAAAAACACGGTTGCGCCCTTCCGCTTTTGCGCGGTAGAGAGCTTTGTCAGCGGATTCGATGAAGGTAGTTTCCGAATAACTGCCAGTCATTCCAGCAACGCCGACGCTGATAGTAATCGGAATTTCGAGCGATTGCCCATCGCCTTGCCTAAAGGGAAATGACTTTTCAGCAATTTTCTGGCGGACGCGTTCGGCGATTATAAAGGCTTCGTGGCTTTTGGTTTCCGGTAGGACAATGGCAAATTCTTCGCCGCCGTAACGCGCCGTTATGTCAACGGTGCGGAAACTTTCACGTAAAATTGCGGCAATCCATTTTAGCACTTCGTCACCAATTTGATGTCCGTAGATGTCGTTGACCGATTTGAAATGATCTATGTCGAGTAGCAGAAAGGACAGATGGTTGCCGTAGCGTTTGAAACGCCGCGTTTCGAGTTTGAGTAGGCGATTCATTTCGCGGCGATTGTAAATGCCGGTCAGTTCGTCAATTGTCGCCATTTCGCGTAGTTTTGTTTCGAGCCGGTTGCGGACAGTAATGTCGCGTTTGACGAAAATAAAAATCAGACAAAACAGCGATATAATCAGCGTGAACAAAACCGCGAAGTTAATGATGACGTTGCGTGTATACGTTTCGGACGCAGTGAGACGTTCCTGCAAAATGGCTTTTTCCACTTCTTCCATTTTGCCGAATCCTTCCCTGAGCGCATCCATTTTTTCTTTGCCTTCGCCGGTCAAAATCTGTTTTTGTGCTGCTTCGAAACCTTCGCTTTGCCTCAAACCGATAGCACGCCGCAAAAGCGCGAAACGGGCATCAACCATCGGTGCGATAGCGGCAAGACTTTCGCGGTGCTGCCGGTTGTCAGCAGTTAAATTTTCAAGCCGACTAAGATGCTCCTGAATATGCTCATTAGCCTGATTGAACGGTTCGAGATACGTTTCGCGTCCGGCAATTAAGTAACCACGCTGTCCGGTTTCCGCATCTTTTAGCGTCGAAAGCGTTGCTTCGATTTCCGTAACAACTTCGTGCGTATGCGACAACTGACCGGCGGTTTTAATCGAATTCATCAATGTGTTGTATGAAACAATTCCGGTCAAAATCAGCAAGACACTGACCGCAAAAATTCCGGCGATAAGTCTTTTTTCTATGGTTTCCATATTGAAGGAGAGATGGCGAGAAGCACTTGGCTTGATTATTATAACGCATCCGGTTAGTAAAATTCTACAAGTTTTTTCGCTGTCAATAACAAAGGATTTATCAACCGCTTTTTTGATAAATCTAATTTGTAAATTTCTGCTTTTTCTCTTCAATCATAATTGGCGCGTCAAAGTTTGGCGTGTCTTCTTCGAGACTCCAAATCTCGAACAGCGCGGGCGGACATTCTTGGATAAAGCACGACGGTTTTTGCAAAACGGTTTGGCGGTTGTAATCAACAATCAAATAACTCGTATTGGTTAGGTGGAATTTATTTCACTATTTTCAAACCAAAAGCAGGTGAAAAATAAGTGACAAAACTATAAATTGCCGCTAGCCTCAACCAGCGGCGATTTATTGAGAATCCTATTTTTACAAATTATCTTTACTCGTTCGTTATGGTTTAACAGGCGGAGTTGGCGGTGTTTGCGGCGGGCGTTCGACGTGGCTTGCGCTTGCCCACGAGGCGAGTTTTGACGGAGTGTTGCGATAGACATTCGGCACGATACCGCGCAGACGGTTCAAAGCCTCATTCATAATTTTCATACACGAACCGATTTCGCCTGTCGCGCCAGTTTTTATATCTTTGGCTTCGTTTTGGTCAGTCGTCGCAGCTTCCAGCGCGTTAATGTCGGTTTGCAAATCGGCGCGAAAATTGGCGGGCAGACCGTAAGAAATCAATTGCGTTTCAAAGTCCTCAGAGTCTTTATAAAAAGCCATTGCTCCGGCAAGCAATTTTTGATAATTATCGTTTTGCGGCATTTGAAACAGTTTAGCGATTGACGGATTATCTACACCCAAAGCCCGCGCCGTGCGGTTTATCTCGCGCAAATCCGTCAAAACTTCAACGGCGGCAGATTCTTTCATAGCCGTCGCCTGCTTGCCAATATTCGATTCCTGCAACGCGCCCGATCTTCGACCTTAACAATTTCGGGTGCAAAAATCTTAAAGTTTATATCGCCGGCTGAATTTAGCGGAAAATCCGCCGCGTTTTCCACGCCG
>JANOXW010000822.1:0-5095 GCA_031418635.1 Acidobacteriota bacterium | reverse complement strand
AAAATCCAAAATCACTATGAATCGTTTTATCAATGAGCGCAAAAACAATTGGCAAAGACTGGAAGATTTGCTTTCTATTTTGGATGTTTCATCTCTGCGCGGACTTTCAAAAATGGAAGTCCGCGAATTCGGCGAACTTTATCGCCGTGCCGCTTCTGATTTGGCGATTGCCCGCGCCGAAACACGCGACCTGAAACTCATCAACTATCTCAACAGCCTCGTCATTCGCGCCCACGGCAAAATCTATCGCGCCGAAGGCAACGGCACAAATCTGATTTGGAATTTTTTTGCCAAAGATTTTCCGCAGGCATTTCGGCGAAATTGGAAATTTATTGCGCTTGCCTTTGCGGTTTTTACACTTTTTGGTATTGCGTCTTTTATTTTGTGCTACAACGACCTCAATTTTGCCGACGAACTCGGTTTAACCGAAATTAAATATGCCGCGCAGAGCAATCAGCAATGGTGGTTGAGTTTGAATGAAGCAAATCAAATCGGATCGAGTCAGATTTTAACCAACAACATCTTAGTTTCGTTTATGGCGTTTGCTTACGGAGCATTTTTCGGCATCGGAACGCTCTATGTTTTGATGACCAACGGACTCAGCATCGGCGGTGTTTTAGGCGTTTGTTACAAAGTAAATCCGAGTTTCGGCAACGAACTCGTAACCTTTATGGTCGGACACGGCGTTATCGAACTTTCGTGCATTTTCATCGCGGCGGGTGCGGGAATGTTGATCGGTTATGCGTTGATAAATCCGGGCGAAGTTTCACGCTCCTCAGCCTTAAAGAAAAACGGACTCGAAGCCGTGCGCTTGGCAATCGGATGTGCCTGTTTATTGGTTATCGCGGGCATTATCGAAGGTTTTCTGTCGCCTTCACATCTGCCGGCTTGGATAAAATTCGGCACAGGAATTTTGACGGGAATTGCGATGTATTCTTATCTGCTTTTAGTCGGCAGAGAAGAAACAAACGACAAGGCGGAAATCAGCGCGTCAGCGATAATATCCAAATAATTTCGTTGCCATCAGTTCCTTTTCCGCTAGTATTTATCGGTCTTTCAAAACTTTACTCCAATCAATTTCCAAATTTTCTCTGTCCCAATTTGCCGCATCTGCGCCCGCTTCGTAAGTGCTTTGCATAAAATCTAAAATTGCCTTGTCAGGATTTTCGGCTTGGCGGACATCTTCGTATTTCAAAAAATATTCGCCCATTTCTTTAGAATAAAATGCCGCGTCAGGCAGAACTTTTTGTTCACCGAAATCTTTTGGCGACGGTGCGGCGTAAGCATAAAATGCGGCTTCGCCAAAACCTTTGCCCGTCCAAAAACCGTGACTAATAACTTCTTGGTCATAAGCGATGCGTGTAATACGGTCGGCGTTTTCGCGCGGCGGTGCATCTTTGCCGGAAAATCGTGTTACTGCAAGGTCAAAACTTCCCCAAAAGAAATGAACGGGCGAACATTTGCCAACAAAACGCGAACGAAATTCTTTGAAAACTTGGTCAACTTTCAGCAATATGCGCCAAAAACGATGAACATATTCCGCGTCGTATGCAGCGTGAACAGTGTCTTCGGCAAACGGAATCGGGTTTTCGAGTTCGTCGGGAATTGCCGTTATCTCGACTTCGATGCCGATTGATTTTAGTTGATTCATCAACTTGTTGTAAAAATCAGCCACCGACATCGGTTCAAGTTTGAATGTAAATCCGTCGTTAAAACTCGTCTGGACGATTAGCTGATGGTTGATAAAATCAAAATCAATCGCAAGCGATTCGTTTTGATAAGGCATCGCCGAAGTCGTCAAACCGTGCGGCGATAAATAAAGCGTTGCATTCCACCATTCGTTAATCATCGGCGTTTGCGTTAAGCGTATTTTACCGACAATCTGCGTCCACAAATGAAGCGTGTCATTAGTTTCCTGCCATTCGCCAAGCAGGAGACTGGGATAAATTTCCGGGGTATTCAAATTTGTCATAAACCTCCTATAATTTTCTAATCAATTCTATCAATTCAAATCTCGATAAACAAAACTATAGGTTTCAGCCGACATACAAAAATATCAATTGATATAATCGAGGTATGGCGGATGAAGAGAAAAAAAAGAAAAAAGTAAATTATTCAAGTGCGTGGCAGGAAGCGAAAATTTTGATTTGGAATTATCGCGGACGACTGGCAATTGGCGGCGTTTTGATGATTTTGAGCCGACTTGCGGGACTTGTTTTGCCCGCGTCGTCGAAATATTTGGTTGATGAAGTTATCGGCAAACAGAATTTTGAACTGCTCAAATGGATTGCGCTTGCCGTCGGAGTTTCAACATTGGTGCAGGCGTTGACATCTTTTGCCTTGTCGCAAATTCTCGGCGTGGCGGCGCAACGGGCGATTACCGAAATGCGAAAGCGAGTGCAGACGCAAATCGAGAAATTGCCGATTTCCTATTTTGATTCGACGCAAAGCGGACAACTAATTTCGCGCATAATGAACGACGCGGAAGGCATCCGCAATCTTGTCGGAACGGGAGTTGTGCAACTTGTTGGCAGCGTCGTTACGGCATTGATTTCCATCTGCGTTTTGTTTTATATCAATTGGCGTTTGACGAGCGTTACGCTGATTGTTCTCGCGGCATTCGGTATTGTTTTGGCTTACGCTTTCAAAAAACTGCGCCCGATTTTTAATGAACGAAATGTCATCAACGCCGAAGTTACGGGACGACTCGGCGAATCTCTCGGCGGCATCCGCATTGTCAAAGCATACACGGCGGAAAAGCGCGAAGAATTGACATTTGCCCGCGGCGCACACCGGCTTTTGCGAAATGTCGCCAAATCAATGACGGGCGTTTCGGCAGTTACGGCTTTTTCGTCTTTAATTATCGGCACAATCAGCGTCGTGATGATTCTCGTCGGCGGAAATTCGGTCATCACGGGCGCGATGACCATCGGCGACCTGTTTATGTATATTTTTTTCACGAGTTTGATGGCGTTCCCGATTATCGAACTGACTTCCATCGGCACGCAAATCACCGACGCTTTGGCTGGACTCGACCGCATCCGCGAGATTCTCGGCATGCCGACCGAAGACGACGAGGACGAAACGCGCCAATCTTTGCCACGCATCGAAGGCGGCATCACCTTTGAAAACGTCCATTTTGAATATGAAGAAAACGCGCCCGTTTTGCGCGGTATTTCGTTTGATTCGGCGGCGGGAACGACAACTGCGCTCGTCGGTTCAAGCGGTTCGGGCAAGTCAACGATTTTGAGTTTGGTTTTGAATTTTATCCAACCGACTTCGGGCAAAATCTTAGTTGATGGCAAAGATTTACAGACGCTCAAACTGCGCGATTATCGGCGTTATTTAGGCGTTGTTTTGCAAGACGATTTTTTGTTTGACGGCACGATTTTGGAGAATGTCAGGTTTTCCAATCCGCAGGCGAGTTTTGCAGAAATTAAAGAAGTTTGCCGCATCGCTTACTGCGACGAATTTATCGAAAAATTTGAAAAAGGCTACGAAACAATCGTCGGAGAGCGCGGCGTAAAACTTTCAGGCGGACAACGCCAACGGCTGGCGATTGCCCGGGCTTTGCTGGCAAATCCACGAATTTTAATTCTTGACGAAGCGACTTCAAGCCTCGATTCCGAAAGCGAACAAAAGATTCAGGAAGGCTTAAACGCTCTGCGAAAAGGGCGCACAACCTTCGTCATCGCGCATCGTCTTTCAACTATTCGTAGCGCGAATAAAATTTTGGTTATCGAAGCGGGCGAAATCGTCGAAAGCGGCACACACGACGAACTCCTTGCGCTCAACGGGCGTTACCGCCAACTTTACGATAAACAGTATCAATTCGAGAAAAACCTATTCATCAACCCGGGCGAAGATTTCACGCCCGACTCACCGAGAATCAGTAAGGAAAAACAAACCTCGTCAAGTATGTCAAATCTTTAATTTAATAATTGAATTTACGCGGTTGGATAGTCTACTCGATAGATAGACGAACCACAGCGCAATTTGGTTTTAATGAATGAAAAAGGTTCTTTTACAGGATGTAAAGTTTCCAACTTCGGAGGCACACATTCAGACCCGATATGGCAGAGTATGGCTGAATATTTCCAGTATTTTCCGCTTGGCAGGCATCCTTCGGAGATTAGAATACGGCGTTTATATTGATATTTGAAGTTTCTACCAAGGTTGATGAAGTTTCTGCTTGGGTAGATAGAGTTTCAACTAAGGTTGATGGAATTTCTGCTTCGGTAGATGAAGCATCAGCCTTAGTAGATGGCGCGTCAACTATGGTTGGCGAAGTTTTTGCTTGGGTAGATGCTCCGTCAACCATGGTAGATGGAGCATCTACCATGGTTGATGAGGTTTCAACTTAGGTAGATAGAGCATCAACTTTGGTTGATGCAGTTTCAACTATGGTTGATGAAATCTGAACTATGGTTGGCGGATCGTTAACTTAAAGAAAGACAGACTGCGTAAGGTGAGTTAATAAGTAAATTCCGAGTTTATCGAAAAGTCTGATTTCAAATGTATGATTTCAAATAAAGTAGCTGTTCGTAATCAATGATGGCAATATTGATTTTGTTGAGAAAACCGTTTCGACCAAGCACGCTGACGGGAAAACTTTCGTCTTGGGCAAAATAGACAAAGGCTTCCCATTCGAGATTGGAAAATCTGATAATTATTTCGTGTCCAAAAGCCGTAAAACTTCCTTTGTCTAATTTGACAGTTGCCGAAACAGGATTAGCGGTTTGTTTTGAGATGATGACATCGAGGTTGATGCCTTGCTCATTGTCGAGATATTTTATCTTTTCATCAAAATTGAGAGTATGCACGCGATTAGAGCTAGTCTCTTGTGAAAGGTTCGGCATCATCTTCAATAAATTTTACAAATGGAATTTTTACGCCTGCTTGACGAGCCTTTTCAACAATCGGGCGCGGATGGTCGCCTGCACCAATGAATTTATTTCCGTCCAAAACAATCCATTTGCCGATATATTTGTTCCGATTTTCTTTCAGCCATTCGTTCGATTTGCTCAAATCAACTTTTTCCGAAACCGTGCGAACTTGCGGCGCAGAACCATTTCCGTTCGTTTCATTCGCCACC
>JANOXW010000821.1:0-8056 GCA_031418635.1 Acidobacteriota bacterium | reverse complement strand
GAATTTTTAATTCAAAAAATCAATAAAGACACAAAAACAGATGCTTTTGCTCAGGTCGAAAAAGTTGCCAAATTTTACGATACTTTCGAGGTTGTCGAAAAATATAAAAAGTTTTTGGATAAGACGGAAGCGAATTCGAGTGAAATTATTCGTTCAATCATTATTACCCGAATAATTGCTGTTTTAGGTGAGCAAAAAGACTGGAAATTTGCCAAAGACTATTATGAATATTTGATTCAAAAAGTTGATACGATTGAAGAATTTGAAGAAATAATTATGCTTCACGAAAATCTCGGATTGGGTAAGGCTTCGACGACTTTGCGAGAGAAGATAAATTCAAAATTAAAATCTTTGGAAGAAGTTAAAGAAACCGATTTCAAAGCCGGAATAAAATATGCAAAGCTCCAACAATCAATTAATCTCAAACTACAGCAAGCAGAAGAAGTTCAGGCGATAAAGGACAAAATTTTGGTTATGACCGACCGTAACCAACGATTAGTTGAGGAAATAAAATTATATGTTTTTATGGAATACGGAGTTCCTGAATTTTTAGATCCGTGGTCTTCGCGGCGCATCAGACAAGAAACTTGGGCAAATCAGCCGTCAGAACAAACAAAGCGGGTTGATGAACCGCCCTTTAAGAAAAGCGTAACCATCGCCCTACATGATTTTCTCACCGATTTGGACCAGCGTAAGAGATTACAATCTCAAGACCGCGATGCCGCAAAATTAAGAATTCTAAGAGCAATTAAATTTTTTGATGGTCAGGTATCCGAAAAAGAAAACAGTTTTCTAAGAAGTTTTGAAGGCACGCAAATTGATATTTTAGCAAATTCGGGTTATCTTTTACCGAAAGAATAAGGAAGAATAAAAAATATGCCGCCAGCCGCTAGAATTACAGATAATGTCGTGCATCCATTGCCGCCCGTTTTAACTGGCGGACCGACCGCGATAACCGTGATTATTGGGTTTTTACCGGCGTGGCGCGGAATTGGTGGTGCCGCCGCCGCCGCGATTACAGCTGCCAATCAAACCGCCACGACAGCAATTACAGTGGCGGAAACGGCAACCAAAGCCGCTGTTGGACCCGCAGCTCCAATTGCGCTTGCCGCCGAACAAGCACTTAAAGCGTCGTTGCTTGCTTCAATGTCAAGTATGATTTCCGGCTCAGGCACGGATATACATGTTTGCGTTACACCTTCGCCCATTCCGCCGCACGGACCGGGCGTGGTAACAACGCCTTCAAAAACGGTAATAATTGCCAATATGCCCGCCGCCCGAATGGGCGACACGATTACTGAAGCCATCGGACCGCCGAACAAAATCGTCAAAGGTGAACCGACTGTAATGATTGGCGGATAAATAAGAAAAATTTATTTTCGAGCAAATATAATCACTAACTCTTACGGTGCGTGGGTGAAATGAGGGTGGAATTTGTTTAAAGAATTTTTCACTTTTCGCCTTCAATCCAAATTTCACCGTCGGCATAAACCTCTTTTTTCCAAATCGGCACGGTGCGTTTTAATTCTTTAATCAGCCATTCGCATGCTTCAAATGCGGCTCTCCGATGCGGTGCGCTGACGGAAATAACCACGCTTGTTTCGCCGATTTTCAGTTTTCCTAAACGATGAATGATACCGACGTGCGTGATTGAACATAGCTCGTGCGCTTTTTCGATAAGTTTTTCTAACTCGCTCAATGCCATCGGTTCGTAGGCTTCATATACGAGATGGCGCGTTTCTCTGCCTTTGGTAAATTGTCGCACATAGCCGTCAAGCGTAACCGTCGCGCCGCATTCCGTCGGCACAACTCTTCGCGCAACTTCGCCAACGTCAATCGGTTCGGTTGTCAGTTCAAAAAAATCACAACGATTTTGGATTTTGGATTTTGGACTTTGGATTTTTTGATTTGACATCTCAACCACCGGAAACTGCTGTAAAAATTGCGAGTTCGTCGCCGTTTTTGATGATTTCATCCCCGTTTGAATAGGCTTGATTAACGGCGAAAAGCAAAGAATGTCGGCGCATTTGCGGGAAATCAGTTAAAACTTTGTCAAAAATTTCATTAGCTTTTGTTTTTTCCTCAAACAAAAATTCAACTTCTCTTTTCCCGACAATTTCCGCCGTTGCGCCAAAAAATAAAACTTGCACTTTCATAAATATTTAGAGTGGAAAAGTTTAAAAGTGAAAAGGTGAAAAAGTTTAAAGCTCAATTCTCCGCATTATTGATTGCTTTTGCGTGATTTGAAATTGACCCGCTTAAAAATTTTGCTTTTTCTCGTAAATACTCAAGTTCGGATTTTTCGATATAACCGACTTCATACGCAACATATAGCTGACCTCTGATTTCTCCCGCCGAACCTTTGGCAATGTTCAGAAAATTCAAATATTCTTTGCGGGAACGACGTTCAAAACCTTCGGCAATATTGCTTGAAATTGAAACCGCCGAATCACGCATTTGGTTTTTCAACCCGAAATCATTTTTCAACCCTTTCTTTTCAGTAATCAGATAAATTTCTTTGGCAAATTCAATCGCCTTTTGCCAGATAAACAAATCTTCAAAACATTCAATCTTCTTTTTTACTTCTTTATCATTCAACACAATTTATATCTCAATTTATATCTCAAACCATCAAACTCATTCAATCAACTTTTTCACTTTTTCACCTTTTCACTTTCTTTCCGTAATTCACGTTTCAAAATCTTGCCTGTTCCGCCAATCGGCAACTCCTCCCGAAACTCGATGAAACGCGGATATTTATACAACGCAAACTGCGTTTTGCACCACGCGATAAAAGCATCTTCGGTCAGAGAAAAATCTTTTTTTAGGACGACGAACGCCTTTACTTCTTCGCCCAAACGGTCATCGGGAACGCCGATAACGGCACAGAGCGAAACGGCTTCGTGCGTCATCATCACTTCTTCGAGTTCACGCGGATAAATGTTATAACCGCCGCGCAAGATCATATCTTTGGTGCGGTCAACAATCGAAAGATAGCCTTCTTCGTCCATAATCCCGATGTCGCCCGTGTGAAACCAACCGTTGCGAAAGGCTTCGGCGGTGGCTTCGGGACGCTTATAATATCCTTTCATCACATTATGTCCGCGAATGACAACTTCGCCGCGTGTGCCGGGCGGAACTTCCGTGTCATTTTCGTCAAAGCATTTCACTTCCACGCCAAAAATCGGTTGTCCGACAGTTCCGGCTTTTGCCGGTCTTTCAAAGTGATTATAGGTTGCCAAAGGCGAAGTTTCCGAAAGTCCGTAGCCCTCAAAAACACGAATGTTAAAGACTTTTTCAACTTCCTTCAACACTTCAATCGGCATCGGCGCACCGCCCGAAGTCGTAACTTTTAAATGCTTGGCAAACGGTCGGACATCAATGTTGTTTTCCTCGACATATTTGAGCAATGCCCAATACATCGTCGGTACACCAACCCAAAAATTTACCTTTTCCTTTTCCATTGCTTCCAAAGTCGTCTGCGCGTCAAAACGCGGCAGCAAAACGACGCGATTTCCGCCATAAATTTGCGTGTTCATCTGCACGGTCAAGCCGGTTGTGTGAAAAAGCGGCAACGTAATCAAAACCGTTTTTTGCTCGCCGTCGGTAAAATCCAACATCGGCAAATGCGCGTTATAAATCGTAATCGCGTTAAGAAAAATGTTGAAATGTGTCAACTCCGCGCCCTTCGGTTTGCCCGTTGTGCCTGATGTGTAAAGAATCGCGCAAGTATCTTCGGGTTTCGTCGGAACTGTTTCAAATGCTTCACTCTGCGAACAAGTTATCTCGTTCAGGGTTTTATGTTCGCCAAACGGACTCGCAGAAAACGGATTTTTCATCATCACGACAAGATGTTCGCAGGTTTCCACCTCGTCAAATCCATCTTTAACCCGTTGCGCCATCGGCAGTTCATCCGTGCCTTCAAACACAAAGACGGCTTTTGCGTCCGAATCTGTCAAATGATAAGCAATTTCACGTTTTTTGAACAAAACGCTCAACGGCACAACCGCCGCGCCCGCTTTCAAAATGCCTTAATAAACAATCGGAAAATTAGGTAGATTCGGACAACACAAAGCGACTTTATCGCCGCGCCCGATTCCCATTTCGCGCTGTAAAGCATTTGCCACCTGATTGGCTAAAGCGTTTAGTTGTCCATAACTTAGACGAACATCGTTCCAAACAATCGCTTCATTATCAGGCGAAAGTTTGGCGTGTTGTTCGACAATTGAAGCCAAATTTAGCGTTGTTGCGCTGTATTCCATAATTTAATTTTCGGAGTTTGCAGAAAGTTTCAGTTACAGAAATTTATCAGAAAAACTCGACTTTCTGCAAATCTATGAAAAACAGAAGTCTTTATTGCGCTAAATCGTCATTCCGCCGTCAACGACAATCGTTTGTCCGGTAATATAACTCGAAGCGTCGCTTGCCAAGAAAACCGTTACACCTTTGAGTTCGCCTTCTGCGCCGATGCGCGGGATGACGTTATTTTCTTGGATTGAACGCTCGTAAATATCAATCACCGCATCGGCAAGGCGTGAATGAAAAAAGCCGGGCGCGATAGCGTTGACGCGGATTCCTTTGCGTCCCCAACTTGCCGCAAGTTCGCGTGTCAAGCCGATTAAGCCCGCTTTGCTTGCCGCGTATCCGGCGTAAAACGGTCCGTTTGCACTTGAAGCCATTCCCGCAATCGAAGCGATGTTGATAATCGAACCGCCACTTTGCTTGAGCATTTCGCGCCCGACGGTTTGTGCGAACAGAAAACAGCCGGTCAAATTTACGTCCAAAACCTTTTGCCATTTTTCAAGCGGCATATCTTCCGGCATCGCGCCCCACGAAATTCCCGCGTTGTTGATTAAAATATCTATTTTGCTGAATTTTTCAATCGTTGCATCAACAACGGCTTGAATATCCGCTTGTTTCGACACATCGCACACCTTTGATTCGACATTAAAACCACGCTCACGAAATTCCGCTGTCGTTTCGTCAAGCCATTCGGCGCGTCGGGCGCAAAGCATTAAATTCGCGCCCGCTTCTGCCAATCCTTCCGCCATTTCTTTGCCGATGCCGCGCGAACCGCCCGTAACAATCGCCGTTCTTCCCGTTAAATCAAATAATTCTTTTATAGTTTTTGCCACAAATGTTCTCCCTAGTTTTTGTTAATAGTAAATCGCAAATCATTAATAGATACAACCTACGATTAACAATTTACAATTTACGATTGGTAAAATTTAAGGTTTAATAGAAATATGAGCAAGACCCAAAAAGAACTCGCTTTTTTGCGCGACCTTTATATTGCAAACGATTGGACACTGCGGTTTGCCGAACTTTTTGACAAAAAATTCAAATTTTCCGACGAGAAAAAAATTCTTTACGTCAACGCGGGAACAGGAAATCACGCACTCGAACTACGCGAAAAATTGCCGCTAGATGCCGAACTAAATGGCTTTAGCGACGACGAAGAATTGAATATTATCGCCCAAGCTAAAGCCGACGCGCTCCATACAAAAGTTGATTTTTCGGGCGAATTTCCCAACGAAAAATTCGACGCGGTTATCGCCGACGCAAGTTTTGTGCGACGTGGCGAATTGGAAGAATTTTTGGATGAAATAATTGATGTCTCAAACAAACAAGTCGTTTTCTTTTTGCCGACGGCGGGAAGTTTCGGCGAGATTTTTTCGGTTTTGTGGGAAACTTTTCTTGATTCAGATTTGCTGGAAAAAGGTGCGGAAATAGAACGCTTGATAGCCGAAGTTCCGACGATTGAAAAAGTTAAAGAAATGGCGAAAAATCTCGGTTTAGATAAAATTGAAGCCGTAACCAACACGGAACTTTTTGAATTTGAAAACGGCACGGATTTTATCAACGCGCCGCTTATCGCCGATTTTCTGTTACCTGTTTGGCTCGAATTTCTGAGCGAAACCGAACAAGCCGCAGTCCGCGAAAAATTGCCTCAAATAATAGATGCCGATGACGGCACACTTTCTTTTCGCTTTTTGGTGAAAGCGACCTTGATAATCGGCGAAAAAACTGATTAGTCATTCTCTTGGAGATTAAGAAAATGAACGATGAAGCGATTGCAGGCGGTAAAAAACTCGTGCGCGGACTTTCGTTGTTTGACGCGACGATGATTGTCGTCGGTTCGATGATTGGCAGCGGTATTTTTATCGTGTCGGCGGAATCGGCGCGATTGGTCGGCGCACCGGGTTGGCTTTTGGTAGCGTGGATTTTGGCGGGCGTGATGACGATAACGGGCGCACTTTGTTTTGCCGAACTCGCCGCCGCGATGCCGAAAGCGGGCGGACCTTACGTTTTTATGAGCGAAGCCTACGGCAAACCCGTCGGATTTCTTTACGGTTGGTCGCAATTTTTGATTGTCCAAAGCGGAACAATTGCGGCCGTCGCGGTTGCCTTTGCCAATTTCACGGGCATTTTGTTGCCAAGCATTTCCGGCACGAATTATCTGTTTGAACCACTCGTTTTCGGTTCTTATGCTGTTAGTCTTTCGACTCAACAACTATTTGCCATTGCTAGCGTCGCGCTTCTGACATTCATCAACACACGCGGTTTGAAAGTCGGAAAATGGATTCAAAATACATTTACAATTACAAAAACGGCGGCTTTGTTGGGTTTGGTGATTGTCGGATTATTGTTCGGCTGGAATTCCGGCGGTGCGCTTTTTACGGCTGATTGGTGGAATCCGTCAGCAAACGGTTGGAGTCTGGAAACCGCACAACCTGCCGCCGCCGCGCTTGGTTCGCTTGCGTTTGTGCTGGTTTTGGGCAAAGCGATGACCGGACCGCTTTTTTCGCAATCGGCTTGGGATAATGTAACTTTTACAGGTGGCGAAATCGAAAATCCCGGCAGAAATCTGCCGCGTGCGCTCTTAATCGGCTGTCTGATTGTCGTCAGTTTGTATATTTTGGCAAATGTTGCCTACGTTGTTACTTTGTCGTTGCCGAATTTGCAAAATGCGCCGAATGGTCGTGTCGCTGTCGCCGTGATGGAACAAATCGTCGGCGCACCGGGTTTGATTATTATGACGATTGCGCTGATGATTTCGACTTTCGGTTGCAATAACGGTTTGATTTTGTCGGGTTCGCGGGTTTTATATGCGATGGCAAAAGATGGTTATCTTTTTGCGCCACTGGCTAAAACAAATAAGAAATATGTTCCGGCTTTTGCACTTTTCGCGCAATGTGTTTGGACTTGTCTTTTAATTTTGCCGCGCACAGTAACTTACACGGACGGCACAGCCGCTTTCGGCAATGTCTATACACAACTCTTGGAATACACCGTTTCGGTTCACGTTGTTTCATCCGCGCTGTCGGTTTTGGCAGTAATTGTTTTGCGCTATCGTGCGCCGCAGATGGAAAGACCTTATCGCACTTGGGGTTATCCGTTTGTGCCGATTATTTTTCTGACGCTTTCGATGTTTGTGATATTAACGCTTCTCTATCTTGCGCCGACAACTTCAGGCATTGGTTATTTGCTGGCTTTAACCGGCATTCCGGTCTATTTTATTTGGCGCAATCAGGCAGAGAAAGGAAGAAAGAGTGATGGGGTGAAAGGGTGAAAGTATTTCCCTTTCACCCTTTCACCCTGATTACAATTCTTACGATTGTTTCACTTCTGCCCGACGACGCATTTCCGCCATCACTTCTTCGTCGCTCATACTATTGATTTGCGGTGCAATCGGTGTCGAAGCGATTTTCTTTTGTTCTTGCTCCATTTTTTCTTCTTCTTCGGCTTCGCGCATTCCTTCTTTAAAGGCTTTGCGGGTTTGTCCAAAGGACTTCGCCAATTGCGGCAAACGGCTTGCACCGAAAAGTAAAAATAACAAGGCAACTATTGCAATAATTTCTGGTGTTCCTAATCCTAACATAGTTTTCTCCTAAATTTTTTTCAATCTAAATTCTAATAATCAAAAAACTCTTGTGCCGCCATAATTTTGAGATTCGGCGTAACTTTCTGAATAATTTGAAAATCGTCAATGTCGTGCGTAACGATAAAGCCGTCGTGCATCACGGCTAAACGCGCAATCAGCGCATCGTTTTGC
>JANOXW010000820.1:0-2311 GCA_031418635.1 Acidobacteriota bacterium | reverse complement strand
AGGCGAAATTTACTTTGTTGCCAGAGTCTTCTCCCAACTTGGACTTTTCTCGTCCATTGAGTTTGTCATTCTTGCCACATATTGGTCAACCAAAAACTCATTCCCAGTAGCACAAACCGATAGGCTGCATTCGGACTCGTCGAGAGAGCCTCGCACTTTCTTGGCACAGCGGTAACTTGCCTCGATTCCAAATCTTTTCCGATACCTTTCTTTGACATTTTTGGCACTCAGTTTCTCGTCACATTCTATCAATATATACGCCAATCATGCGCGCCTTTCGCACTTTCCTGCCTTTTTTCGTAGTCGTCGTAAAGCCCTTGAACATTGCCATTTCGACTTCTTCAACCCCGTGTTTCAGACTTTTGAAAATATGTTTGGTGCGATAACTTTTCTTCCCCACACATAACGCTTTGACTCCGCCCGTCTTGCCTCGAATCGGACACACAATTATTGCCGTTTGTTTGCGTTGCTTCAAATACTGCACCAACCCGACTCCTTCAAAACCGCGGTCTAAATACAAACATTTAATCTCTATCTCTAATTGCTGCAACTGGTTCAGTAAATACTCAACCACTTCTTTGACACTTTCATCGGGCAACACAAACTTGATTCCCAAGGTCAACCGATAACCGTTTTTGATGATATAGCAGGTTGCCACCCGATACATTTTGGTCGTTCCCTGATTGGCTTCTCCGCCCACCCACAACCCTTCGGCTTGCTTGGTTTTGCCATAATACGGTTGGTCGTGAAAGTCCATCGCAACCTCTAATTTCTCGCGCGTAACTTGCCTCATATAATTTTATGTCTTCGCTTTTACTTTGTTCGTCGGCAATACGGACTATGCCGGTTCGAGTCTGTGGCACAATCGCCGTCAAACCTAGCACGAAAATCAGTAGAACGCCCAAAATCCAATCAAGTTTTCGCTTAAACAACTTTTTCATAACTTTCTACAACTACGCCATTGAAAGCAAAACTTTCATCACACCTTTGTTGGCGGCGTGTTGCATCGCCTTTACGCCGTCGGTTAAATTAAATTCGTCGCTTATCAGACTTTCAACATCAACCGCATTCATCTTTAATAGGTCTAAAGCGGGCGCAAACCTTCCGCACCGTGAGCCGACAATGGTTATTTCATCAACGACGACGCGCCACGCATTCCATTTTGCCGCGCCGTGAAATGTGGATTTCAAAACGAGTTTGCCACGCGGTTTGAGTAAATCTAAAGCCAAATCAAAACCTGATTCTGCTCCGCTGGCTTCAACTACGACATCCAATTGCCGATATAATTTTGGCGAATTTTCAAGCAAAACGCCTTCGATATTATGTTTTGCAACAAGCGAAAGTTTCTCTTTGTATTTGCCAATCAAAAACACATTTCGACTTTTCAGCGCAAGACTTTGAGCGCATAAAATCCCTAATTTCCCGTCGCCGATAACCGCGACTTTTGTGTTCGGTTCAATCGAAACCTGCTCGGTAATTCCAAAAGCCGCCGCGAGTGGTTCAACGAAAACGGCTTGCAAATCGGAAACTTCGTCGGGAACTTCTAAAAGGTTGCGCGTCGGCAAAGTTAAAAATTCGGCGTGTGCGCCGTCGCGGTTTTTGATGCCTAAAACAGTTCTATTCGGACAATGCCGCGCGTCGCCTTTTTGGCAAACTTTACAAAGAGCGCAACCGACATTTATCTCGCCGACAACTCTTTTTCCAATCCAGTTTTTATCCGCCGATTCTTCAACAACGCCGACAAATTCGTGTCCGATAGTGCCTTCAAAATTCGCGTAACCTTTGATAATTTCCAAATCAGTATTGCAAATCCCCGACATCAAAACGCGCACGAGTGCTTCATTTGAACGTATCGGCTGAGAAATTTCAGCAAGTTTCAGTTGGTTATTTTCAAAACGTAATGCCTTCATTTATTTATCAACATAATAAACTTTCAAATCTCTTTCGCCCGTGATAAGCCATTGTCCGCCGATTTTTCGGAGTTGCAGTTGCGTTTGCACTTTGCCCGCGTTGTATTTCCCCGCGCCTTCAAAAACCCATTCTTTATCAAACACCGCCGTCGCATTTTCGCCCGACGAATCAGGGCTGACACGCATATTGCTGAGATTTATTTTCATAGAATCGTAAGCATTAAAAGCCCTTTGCTTATCATTTCTGACAAAACCCGCACTTGCCCCGCGCTTGTTGTAATAATCAATCGTGTCTGCATAATTGCCCATATAAGCGTTGAGATTACGCGATTCCGCCGCCGATTTCCACGAATAAATTTTGCTCGAAACGTCTTTTTTTGCCTGTTCGGGATTAAAGTCCG
>JANOXW010000819.1:0-2044 GCA_031418635.1 Acidobacteriota bacterium | reverse complement strand
TTAATGAAGGCGGTCATAACGACGCTCTTCACGTTTGGTTTTCACCCGACACACCGCCGCATCCGACTCCACCGACTCTTGTGAGTTTGTTGTCATATGGCACGCCGGGCGCAACTTCTTTCGGGTTGTGGGCATCTGCATCCGAAACTTCAACTTCAAAAACAGTTAGCGCAAATCTGGATAAAGACAAAATAAATCAATACATCATTTCGGGTGTTCAAACACCGATGCTTGACGTATTGGTGCAAGACGACACAAGAGTTGATTCGATGCAATTAGTGATTTGGAGATACTAATTTTCAAATTAGCAATTATCTCTCAAAACCCAAGTTTTCCCCACAGACTTGGGTTTTCTTTTGAAATTATCTTGTCTTGAAAACCAAACTGCGCTATTGTATCTCTGATTACGCTCCAATTTCAGAAAAAAAGAGGTGTTTCGCGTTTGTCGAAAACGGTAACAAAAAAAGAAATTACGCCGGAAAAATTTGCTGCATTTCTCGGTTGGCTTTCGCCCGAAACGGAACAAGCGGGTGAGGAATACGAGCGTTTGAGGTTTCGTTTGATGACTTTTTTCGCGCATCGGAATTGCCGTTTTCCCGAAGATTTGGCGGACGAAACTATTAACCGCGTTACGCTGAAAATCGGCGCGGAAAAAATCGAAAATAAATTGGCTTTTGTTTATGGTTTTGCAAAAAAGGTCTTTCTCGAATCTTTGCGGAAAGAGAAAAATCATCTGAATATTGACGAAATAAATATCGCTGAAAAAGAGCCTGAAGAAGAAAAGAATTTTTCGGGTGAATATTTGGAAAAATGTCTGAACGAACTTTCCGACGAAAATCGAAGTCTGATTCTGGATTATTTCTCGGAAGAAAAACAGGCGAAAATTGATTTGCACAAACAGATTTCCGCAAGTTTGAAGATGGCGCAAACGGCTTTAAGAATGCGAATTGTGAGAATCAAGCAAAAGCTAAAGATTTGTTTGCAGAAATGTAGGGCAGTTTGATTTTGGATTTTGGATTTTGGATTTTTGACAGCGTTACGTTTTGACGCAAAAAAACACATTAAAACGGAAAGTGGAAAAAGCGATGAACGAATCTCTCAAAAACGAACAAAATATCCGCGAATATCTGCTCGGCAAAGTTTCATCTGAAACTTTGCGGGCGGAATTTGAGGAACTTTTGTTTTTGGACGAAGATTTTTGCTCGCTTGCCGAAATTACGGAAGACGAACTCATCAACGATTTTGTGTTCGGAAGATTAAACGAAAAAGATTTGCAAGATTTTCTTGAAACACTTGAAAATAATGGCGAAAGACGCGAAAAAATCGCTTTGACAAAAGCCGTAAAAGAAAAAGCCCAAACGCAAAGAGTTGCCGAAAAAGAAACGAAACCGAGTTTTTTTGAATCGCTCAAAGCGTTTTTCCAAAAGCCGCTAAATGTCGGCGCGTTTGCCGTTTTGCTCATCGGAGTTTTGATTCTTTCGTTTTTTGTTTGGCGAAAACCGAATACGAACGAATTCGCCGAACTCAGGATGATTTATCAAAAAGAGCGTCCAACCGAAACGCGCATTTCAGGATTTGATTACGCGCCTTTGAATGTTATACGCGGCGAAAATAAAGACGAAACGAACAAAAACAAACTGAAAATTGAAGAATTGAAATTCCGCCAAGCCGTTGAAACTAATCCGACTGCTGAAAACCATCACGCCCTCGGTGTCTTTCACCTGACTCAACAAAATTACCAAGATACGCTTGACGAACTCGAAAAAGCAGTCAAACTCGACGATAAAAACGCCAAGTTTTATAACGATTTAGGCTCAGCGTATTTTGAATTTGCAAAAAATGGTGAAAAAGATAAAAGGCTCGAAAACCTTGCTCGTGCCAATGAAGCATTTTCCAAAGCCGTCGAACTTGACGAAAATTTGCTCGAAGCCTTGTTTAATAAGGCTTTGGCGTTGCAAGAATTGAACTTGCCGCGAGAAGCACGCGGATATTGGGAATTGTATTTGCAGAAAGATTCAACTTCAAAATGGGCAGATGAAGCCCG
>JANOXW010000818.1:0-2435 GCA_031418635.1 Acidobacteriota bacterium | reverse complement strand
AGACGAAGTTACCTAAACTTAGCGTTAAAAATGAAAGACTTTGACAGACTTTGACAGACTTTATAGAAAAAATGGCAAAACAAACTAATAAAGAAAAAGCATTGATAGCTTTAATTGATTCGGCTTCAATTCGTGAAGCGGCGCAAAAAAGCGGCTTGAGTGAAGAAACGCTTTACCGCTATTTGAAAGACAAAGAGTTTTTGAGTGAATACCGAAACGCACGGCGGGCTTGTGTAGAAAATGCCATTACGCAAATACAACAAGCAACAAGTGAAGCTGTCGAAACATTAAAAAAGAATCTGCATTGTGAGAATCCGGCGGTTGAAATCCGTGCGGCGCAAATCATTCTTGATAACGCGATAAAAGGCGTTGAACTCATTGACGTAATTGAAAGATTGGAGATTTTAGAAAATGCAGTTGAAGCAGAGAATCAAAAAACTTGAAGTAAAGCTGAATTTGAATAATATCGGCTCGGAGTTTTGCGATTGCTACGAAAAGCATTGGAAAAGCACTCTTGATTCAGTTTATAACGATAACCCTGATATTGAAATAGAAATTTATCCGATGCCGGATTTTGAAAAGGGATTTTGCGGTAAATGCAAAAAGTCTTTTTCAAGTAAAGATATTGAAATGAACAAAAATATTGAAAAAATCTACGGTGATAAATAATGAACATTTTAAGCCGATTAAAAAAACTTGAATCAAATAGCTTGATTAAAACGCCGTGCTTTTGCGATAAAACGCTTATTGATTTGTGGTATGGCAAGCCGGGCGCGGATGCTTTGACATATTGCCCGAACTGTAAAACAACTTATGACTTTTGGAAAAATCTTGCCGCCGAAGCAGAAGCAAATTTATCGGAGAATCTAACAAACTTAGCAAAGTAAAATCAGAGTGAATATTTTAAGCCGATTGAAGAAAATTGAATCAAGAATAATCGGAAACAATTCTGAATTTTGCGATTGTGTGAAGGAAATTCAAACCTTTCTCATTTTACCAAGTTTGGAGAATGAATCTGTGAGAGAACCAACCGAAGAAACGGACGCGCCGGAGTTTTGTGAAACTTGCAGAAAACGCAACCCAAAAACAATCGAAGCTACTTTTACGATTACGACAAGAACTTTAGATGAACATTAAAAACCGATTAAAGAAACTTGAAAGTGAAATAATTGGTGATTCGCACTTTTGCCGCTGTAACGGCGACCAGCCGCAATTTGAACTAATCCAAGAACCGATTTTTTATGATGCGTATGAAACAGGCAAATATATTCCCTATCAAGACAGACTAAATCAAGACAAATCAGACACAGCGAGAAAAGAAGAAAAACCGGAAAATTGTATGCAATGTAAAAAGCCGGTTAATAAACGAATAATTATTTTGCATTTAGTTGGCACGAAAAACGAATAAATTTTATTTATGTTGCATCTTTGTTTTTCGGCGGTCTGCCTGTCGGTTTGCGGTCTTTGACAAGTTCTAAGTCTTTTTCATCAATTAACCAAAGATTGCCGTATTTTTCAGCAGGAAGTTTGCCGGAATTGATTAACTGACGAACGCGGCTGTCATTTACATTCAATCTTTCGGCTACTTGTTTTGCGGTTAATTTCTTCATCTTGAAAAGAATAAACAATATAAAAGATTAACGCAAATGTTATTCTTTACTTGCAAAAGATTAACGAATCTGTTAATCTTTAATTAAGTCAGAAATGACAAATTCAATTAAAAGGTAGAAAAGAAAAAATGTTTATTTTGAAAGACAAAACACAACTTGAAAGAGCAATTGCAAAGGCTTTGAAAATCCGTCCAACTGTCAAGTTTGACCATTTCGGACGTTATCGCGTGTCGGGAAGTAAAGGCGGATATTACACCGTCATTTGCAAAAAGAGCGACAACGGTTACAAAACGGTTGAATGCACTTGCAAAGGCGCGGAAAAAGGCTTGGTTTGCTATCACGCCGTTTCTGCATTGAGTTTGCACATCGGACTTGCCAGACGGCAACAAACGGCATAAAGACGAAGGCTTAGGAAAGCGGAAACTTCCCTAAGCCCGAATTATCCAAAGGAAACATACTAACCAAAGGACACGCCGATTTTATCAAAAAAGCGTGTCCTTTCCAAAAATGAAATTATGGCTGGACAAATTACAAAACGAAGCGATAATACTTGGCTTGTCAGAATCTTTCTCGGACGCGATAGGAAAGGCAAGCGAAAGTATTTCAACAAAACGATTCACGGCACAAAGAAAGACGCACAAAAGTTTTTGACGGCGAAACTTCGGGAAAAAGATTTAGGTATTTTTATAGAACCTACTTCTTTAACTTTAGATGAGTTTCTTGACCGTTGGCTTGAAACGGCGGTCAAACCGCGTGTTAGTCAAAGAACGGCGGACGGCTACCGATTTTTACTGAAAAAATATATCAGAGAACCGCTTGGTAGTC
>JANOXW010000817.1:0-1764 GCA_031418635.1 Acidobacteriota bacterium | reverse complement strand
CGCCAACCAATTGCTGAAGGAGGTCATATAATCGGCTCCGCCGCTACCGGGAGCGAGAACGGTTCTAATTTGTTGATTCACGTTATTCGCCCCGAAGTTACACGGCAAAAGGAAAAACTGCGACAGCCAAGGTCCGTTCACGTCGCCCGGCGTTAAACCACGAAACAAATTGCCTGTTGTAACCTGTCCACCGGTTTTAGGTCCTTTGAAATCAGCCCCGAAAAGATTCAAATCGGCGGCGGCATCAATGGCAACCGGATTGGTGGCATAATTGTTAAACGGCACATCGCGCAATAATGCCATCCAATAATTTTCGGCAATTTCAGCGGCTTCTTCGCGGCTGGCTAATGTAGGTGCGGGCGGTTGGGTAAAACTAAACGCATCGCCTCCTTCCATGTCAAACGCATAACCTGCTTGCGGATTGGTTAACTGTCGGCTGGGACTTGAGCCTAGCGGAATAGCGTTAAAATCTGCCGGATTACCGGAGTTAATCGCCGTCAGGAAAGCGTTGTATGCCGACGGGACAACTTCGCCGTTTGCTTGGTGCGGCAGTGCTTTTGAAAAACTGCCGATGCGGTTCGGATATAACGCTTCGTCGCCGTTGTTCGGGCGACTCAAGTTCGCCGGCGTGTTTTGAAAATTGAACTTAGAAGCGTCATCGCGGTATTTTTGAGACGCATTGCGCCGTGGCTGTGCTGCTAAAGCAACCGATTCTTTGCCACCGAGAAACGGTTTTGCGCCGATTGCACCGACAGCGGCGACAGCAACACCGGCTTTGGTCAAATGACCGATAAAACCGCGACGACTACTATTGTTTAAACTCTCTTCTTGAGCAGCTTCGTTTGTTACATTCAAATTTTTTTCTTTCATTTTTTTGCTCCGTGTTTTTTTTTAGAAGTATGTGCGTCTTAGTTGAAAATTATTATTTTCAAACAAGACTGATTTATTGCCTCCGCGATGGAAACAACCGAATTGTTTTCATTAATTGGGGTTAGACGAAGCTATAACGTAGGCTGTTTCAGGTTTGAAAAAATCCATTCCCGACACTAGCTATTAATCTAACAAATGAAATACAACCCTTGAATAGAAACTTCCCTTGAACGATAAATTACTGAAAAAGTAATTTGTTTATTGATATGCTTCCCCTTGTTGAAATGCGAACTATTAAACTGCTCATAGTTCGTTTTTGTGAATTATTTCATAAAGATGGCAGTGGAAATAAGATAGCATCGAAAATTTGCAAAGTAAAATGGACAAGTGAAGTTATTTAACAAACTTGTAATATTTTTTTTAAGCTGTTCTTTTTGTCGAAATCGAGTTAAATTCCGACAAAAATCGGTTCGGGCTTTAATTCCACGCCAAATTGTTTTTTTACCTGCATTTGAATTTCTTTTTTTAAGGCTAAAACATCATTTGCCGAGGCATCGCCAAGATTGACGATAGCCAATGTGTGTTTGGTCGAAAGCCCTGCATTTCCTTTGACATAGCCTTTTTGAAAACCCGATTTTTCAATCAACCACGCAGCGGGAATTTTTACTGTTTCGGCATCAACCGCATAACTCGGAATCGCGTCGCCCCACGAAACACACATTTCCGCAAACTTTTCTTTGGAAACAAGCGGATTTTTGAAAAACGAACCCGCGCTTTTGGTGTTGATGTCTTTTGAATCAATAACCATTGATTTGTCGGAACGAATTTTGAGAACGGCTTGGCGAGTTTCCGTCAATGTCGGTTTTTTGTCGCCGAAAAATGTTTGCAAATCTT
>JANOXW010000816.1:0-5627 GCA_031418635.1 Acidobacteriota bacterium | reverse complement strand
CAATTCGGATTATCAACTTGAGGAATTGTAAAATTGTTTGGAGAAACTAGAATTACTTCTTCATTGCTAAATTCACAACTACGATGAGCATCTTCAAAGCTATTTGCAGGAAATACTCTTATTTTTACTTTGGTATCAGATTCCTCAGTCTTACTTCCAGTAAAAATTACAGTTGAAAGTTTCGCATCTAAAAAGATTCGTTTCTTCGGATTATCCTTTTGTGGAAAACAATCAAGTTTCAAATCCTCAGTTGAATTTAGAAGGAATTGCCTAGTTTTTGAACAACTAATATCTCCGATAACTGATAATGGAACAATCATTCCTACAAAACCAGTAGATTGTAGAATTGTAAGACCTTTAACAATAAAGAAGCGGAAAAGATTGAGCTTTCCTCCAAGTGCCATTTCATATTCAGGCTTTGTCTTGACGTAATCGCTCATAGCCGCATGAGGTGAAAATTCATTTCCTCTTTCTTTTTCTAGAACATCGTAAGGCGGATTGCCGACAATCGCGTCGAAGCCGCCGCCGCGCATTATTTCGGGAAACTTGTCTTCGTAGCTCATCGGATTGAGTTTGCGTTCATCGTTGCGCTCGAAAAGCTGTCCGTCGAGAATGTCGTGGTCAATCAGCGAATTGCCGCAGACGATGTTTTTTGTCATATCGGGCAGAATCTTTTCGCCGAGTTTCGGTTGAAAGGCGCGTGCCGTCGCCGTCGTCGCGTCTTCGAGTAGTTTCAAGGCAAGCGAAAGTTGAGCGACTTCGACGGCTTGCGCGTCAACGTCAACGCCGAAAACATTATTCCGCAAAATCTCGCGCCGCTGTCCGATGGAAAGCGTAAAACTACCGTCGGCGTTTTCAAGACAACCATCGTTACGCGCTTCGCCTTTTTTGCCGGTGTCATTGTAGTAACTCGTGTGAAACGCCAGCAGATAATCATAAACGCCCAACAAAAACGAACCCGAACCGCAAGCAATATCGGCAAATCGCATTGCACTAATTTCTTTGGGCGGTTTGTTTTCGAGCAGTTTGCCGATGGTGTTTTCGACAATGTAGCGCACGATATATTCGGGCGTGTAATAAACGCCGCCCGCTTTGCGAACTTCGGGCTTTTCCTGAACGGTGGCGCGTTTGTCGGTGGCGACAATGACCTTGCCGAGAAAGCGTTCGTAAACGCTGCCGAGAATGTGCGCCGGAATATTGCCGAAATAATACGGCGTGTTCTTATCCGAAAGTTCGCCGCAAATGTCCGTGAAAACCTTATCATCCGGTTTGAAATCGGGCGAATCTATAAAATGCTGTTTGAAAATAATGCCGTTGTAAAAACTATTCAGCTTTGCCGAAGCACGAACGAAATCAGCCCACGAATCGAATTTATCCATCATTGTTTCCGGTTCGATCAGTTTGTCTTCCAAGAATCTGATGAAAACAAGGCGGTCAATCGTGCGCGTAACGGCTTCGGTCAAATCTTCGCCGTCGAGTTCGGCGTTTCGATTCTTGAAGGCTTTAGCAAGTTCGGCGCGATAACCGTCCAAATCATCGAGAAAAGATTCGTCAACCGATTTCTGCACACCAACCGCGAAAAGTCTGCCTTGCTTCGCGCCTTTCCCGCGTTTCGGCAAACTGTTCGCGTAATCTTCAAGCGAACCGCCGATGACCGCTTCACGCGAGAAAAGATGATATATCTCGCGGAACTGTTCTTCGTTAGTGTATTCACGATAATCGAATTTCTTGAGCGCGAAGTTTTCCGCCGTCTTGATGTTCGGTTTGTAACGGCAATCAATCACGCGGAATTGCTCGAAGTCGGTGAGAACCGCAATCGGCGTGTTGCTCGACCAACCGTAACGAATCGTTTGAAAATAATCGTCGGCATTGTCTAAGTTTCGCGCCGGCTTTTTCGCTTCGACGTAAAACTTCACATCACGAAAATTCGGCGCGGCGAAAAATGCGTAATCAGCCTTTTTCAAACGATTGCTGACGGAAACGCCTTTTTCGACTTTGACTTCTTGCTTGTAAGGATTTTTTTCGCGTTCGTGATTAACATCCCAACCTAATGCCATCCAAAACTTATCAATGAAATCAAGCCGCGCCTGCGCTTCGGAGTATTTTGCTTCGAGATAAATTTGCTCACCCGCCAGAAAATTCTCGACCAATTCAGTAACACGGGCAAATGCGGTGGAAAATGTTTGTTCGCTCATTGCAGAAAGAATAATAAAAAAGCGAGAGAATTAAAAATCCTCTCGCTGTAATTGTGTCTCTGTTAATTTGCTTTAAGCCGTTGCGCGTCAAAGATTCCAAATCGCCTTTACAGGACAAAACGCATTTATTTGTTAAGAAAATCTTCCATTTCAATATCCGCTTGTTTCAAAATTGCCCGCAAAGTGCCTTCCGGCATATCGCCTGAATGATTTGGAATTGTCGTAAATCTTTTCGTTTCCGCATTGAACCAAATTTCGTGACTGCCGGCGGCTTGTCGGTGAAATTCAAAACCGAACTTCTTTAATATTTTAACAATATCACGATACCGAAAGCCGGAAAGTCTGCCCATTTCAAACTCCAATCACCAACGGATAATCAAAACTGTCGGAAAAAGCGGAGAGTTTGCCGATTTCTACCTCTTGTGCTTCAAGTAGTTTTTTAGCGACATCGCGGGCGATTTCTAAAGTTTCGGCAATAGTTCGACCTTGGACAATTAAGCCTTGAATACTGTCGGAAGTTGCTAAATAAAAGCCTTCGGGAAGTTTTTCGATGTGCAAATCAATTATCTTTTCCATAATTTAATCCTACGCCGATTTCGCCGTTGCTTCCATATCTTTTTTCCAACGCAGAATAGGTTTTCGGGCGGCGGTTGCTTCGTCGAGTCTGCCGATACGCGTTGAATGTGGTGCGCCGATGACGAGTTCGGGATTGTCAATTGCTTCTTGCGCGATTGACTTCATCGCTTCGATAAATGCGTCGAGGTCTTGTCTGCCGACTGATTCGGTCGGTTCGATGAGCATCGCGCCTTCGACAATCAAGGGGAAATAAATCGTCATCGGATGAAAGCCGTAATCAATCAAACGCTTGGCAATGTCGAGCGTGTGAACGCCTTTTCGCGTCTGTTTTTTGTGCGAAAAGATGACTTCGTGCATACAATCGCTGTCAAACGGTTTGTCGAATTCGTCGGTTAAATGATGTCCAACGTAACGCGCATTCAAAACTGCTGCTTCGGTAGCTTCTTTTAATCCGCTTGCGCCGTGTGTTTGAATATAAGCGAGGGCGCGAATCATCATCCCGAAGTTGCCGAGAAACGCTTTGACACGCCCGATTGATTCGGGGCGATTGAAATCTAATTTGTAATTGTCGCCGTCTTTGACAACTCTTGGAACGGGCAAAAACGGTTCTAGTTCAGCCGTGCAGCAACACGGTCCGCAACCCGGTCCGCCGCCGCCGTGCGGAGTTGAAAATGTTTTGTGCAAATTCAAATGGATAACATCAACGCCGAAATCGCCCGGACGCGCCACTCCGACCAGCGCGTTCATATTCGCGCCGTCCATATAAACTAAGCCGCCCGCTTCGTGAATAATCGCGCAGATTTCTTTGATGTTTGTTTCAAAAAGTCCGACGGTGTTCGGATTCGTCAGCATCAATCCGGCAATTCCGCCTTCCGCGCAGAGCGATTTCAGATGCTCCATATCAGTCAAACCTTCGGCGGTTGATTTAATAGTTTTGACCGTAAAACCCG
Organism: Acidobacteriota bacterium; assembly: GCA_031418635.1. Lineage (GTDB taxonomy): Bacteria > Acidobacteriota > Blastocatellia > Pyrinomonadales > Pyrinomonadaceae. The sequence continues at coordinate 1,906 of JANOXW010000816.1, read as the reverse complement.
CGAGATGCGCCGATGCCGGATTCGTGCCGTGCGCCGAATCGGGAATCAGCATCACACGCCTTTCGCGTGATTTTTCGCCGTCGCGCTTGTCCAAAAACGCACGGATCAACATCACGCCCGTCATCTCACCGTGTGCGCCTGCCGCAGGTTGCAGAGAAACGCCTTTTAATCCCGTAATTTCCGCCAAATCTTCTTGCAAACGATAAATCAATTCGAGTGCGCCTTGCGATTCTGCTTCGGGTGCAAGCGGATGAAGCGTTGCCAAACCCGCAATCCGCGCCACTTTTTCATTAAGCCGCGAATTATATTTCATCGTGCAAGAACCAAGCGGATACATTCCGAGATCAATCGAATAATTCCACGTTGAGATTCGCGTAAAATGTCGAATAACATCAACTTCGCTCACTTCAGGAACACCGTCTAGGTCATCCGTGCGGCGTAATTCGGCTGGCAAAATGTCATCAATACTCGTTTCTTCAACGTCGAGTTTCGGCAAACAATAACCGATTCTGCCCGTCTGTGAACGGTCAAATATCAACTCTTCATTCTGCGTAGGATGCTGTGTAACTTTTGTAATACTCATAATCTAATCTTTTCCGCTTGGCAAACGGCGTTCAAATTTTAGCATCTCGTTTTCGAGTTGCAACGCCATTTTCTCGCGTTCACTATTTTCGCGGTCGCTAACTCGCTGAATTTCAAAAGCGAGTCTTTCGACAATAACTGTAAGTTTGGCAAATTCTTGGCGGATTTCTTTTACGTCTTGTTGCAATTTCTCAGTGTTATGCTCACATTTTTTAATGTCATCTTTATTTTGTTGCGTGTCGCGTTGAAGAAAAAATACTGCTTTGGTAAATTCAATCAAATATTTCCACATATCAAAATGCCTTGAGCCATTTGGCTTCTAATCTTTCCAAAACCGCATCACTTTGCGATTTAAACTCAGCAGTTTCATTTCGTAGCCGTCCGATGTTTTTATCCGACAAATCAATTTCAATTTGGTCTTGACGCATTTTCTCACGCGACTTGTGCATCTCTTCAACCGCCATTTTGAGAAATACATTAAATTCGTTATATTCTTTTTCGGGAATTTCAAATGTTAAAACTTTCGCCATAAAATTACCTCCAAAATCATTTTATCAAATCTCTGCCACAAAATCTGCAAACAATTGCTTCGGTTTGAATCAATTCGGCACAATACGAACATTTAGTTAAATTCTTTTTATTTTGAAAAAAGGAATATAAATAAAAGTAAAATGCCAACTACAAAAATAATTAGCAGTAATTCTCCGTTACTGACTCATAAATTAAACCAAACATTTATTTAGCCGATTTCAAACCTTCAACCAAATTATCAATCTGCGCTTTGGTGTTAGTTTCCGTAACGCAGACGAGAAAATCGTTTGGATTGTCAGCGTAATAACGCGATAAAGCTAGACCGCCGATGATGTCATTTTCGGTTCTTAATTTCTCTAAAATTTCATTTACAGATTTCGGCGCACGGATGACAAATTCGTTAAAAGTCGGGGATGAAAAGGGAATTGAAAAGCCTTCGATTGCAGCGATTTGTTTCTTGGCGTAAGCAGCTTTTTGCGCGTTTTGCATCGCAACTTCCTGCAAGCCTTTTTTGCCCATCGTTTCCATATAAATTGTCGCCGCGAGAGCGATTAAACCTTGATTGGTGCAGATATTTGAAGTCGCCTTTTCGCGTCTGATATGTTGTTCGCGGGTTGCTAAAGTTAAAACAAATCCGCGGTTTCCGTTTTTGTCATAAGCGATGCCGGCGAGTCTGCCGGGCATACTGCGGACGTATTTTTCTTTGGTCGCAAAAAGTCCGACGTAAGGTCCACCGTAAGATAACGGAACGCCGAAACTCTGACCTTCGGCGACGACAATATCGGCATCGCAG
>JANOXW010000815.1:0-2852 GCA_031418635.1 Acidobacteriota bacterium | reverse complement strand
GTTCCTTCGGTTTCAAGCGTTCCATCAACGCTTCGCCCGCGTAAGAATCGCCGTCCAAAACGGTCAAACTTCCGCCTTCAAGCGTCAACGGCGTGGTATTGACAAGTCGCATTCCGCCCAACGGACGGTCGCGCCGCACCGTTTCGTTATAAATCGAAACCCGTTCGCCGTCCATCTTCGTCTGCACAATCGGAATCAACGCCGAACGGTCGTGCAAAACCGTAATCGGTTGGTCAATTTTATACTCAAACAAATCGCCAACTTCATCGCCGCTTGCCGCCGTCGTTACACCCGAATTGCCGTTTGTCAAAGCAGTGCTTACAGAAGTTCCCGTCGCTCCGTTGACAATAGAATTGTTAGCAACTCCTGGCTGTAAATTTGATAAACTCGAAAAATTTCTACCATTAAGAGGTAAATTTTGAACTTGTGATGAAGTAATATCAACAGTTGCGCTTGTTCCGTTACTGACACCGTCGCCATCTCCGTCTCCGTCACCATTTCCACTACCTTCGCCGACACCTTCGCCGCTTTCGGGTTCATAAACTTGCGGTGTGAGTTTCAAGTCGTTTGGAATCGGAATAATTGGACGATAACGGAAAAACGGTTGCTGAATCGGCTGAATAAACGAAATCGGCGTTCCCGAAACGAGCGAGAGTTTGACATCTTTCCAATCTTCGTCGCTGACGTTATCCACAATCGCCCAACCTTGAAAAAACGGTTTGCCCGCTTGGTCAAGCACGACGCGATACGTCGTTTTCCAAATCGGCGCGGCAATCGTGTAGCTGACAATCATTTCACGATTTCCCGTGCCTTCGCTTGTTACCGTGATGGTTTTCGCATCGCGCCGACGCGCTGACGCAGTTGCGTTGGCAAATTCGTTGACATCTTTGACTGTGCCGTTTTCAAGCAGTTTGACCGAGCGCACTTCCGCCAGATCAAAGCTCGAAATCTCGCCGCTTTCATTGGCGATGACGAGAAATCTCGATTGTCGCGCCGGTTTGTCTTTTTCCGCCGCCACATCGCGTTTTTCTACCGTTAAAATCGCGCCCGTTGCATTTCCGCTATTGGTTGCCACCGAAACTTTCGCGCCTTGCAATTGCGCCAAAACTCCGGCAAGTCCGCCGCTCGAATTATTCGTTTCGGCATCAACCGAAAAAGGAATTTCCGCCATTTTTGCCGACGGCGGCGCAGACGAATTATACGAAACCGCGCCGATTCTGCCCTTTCCCAAATCAAGCACGACCATTGATTTCAGCACATCGTCAACCTGCGATTGCTTAAACGAAAGATTGATTTCGGCATTTCCCGAAACAATCCCGCGCCGTTCGATATACGCCACGCCGTTTGAATAAAGACTAACGCGCTTTATCGGCAAAGTGTCGGCGACAGCTTGTTTAATTTCCGGCGAATTTACATTTGTCGTTCGTTTAGTAGTGCGAACTTGTGCTTGCACCGAAATTGAACACATTAAGACGAGTGCGAGAAAAAATTTGATTCTCATTTTATTTTTTGTCCTATTTATTGATTTATTTTGAGTTACTCAGTCTTAAAGATGAGTTGAGATTAAGATATGGTTGCCTTACGCAGAAATATTAGACATAGCGACAGAGATTTATGTGAAATGAAATCCAGCACGTCCCAATGATTCCCCACGGCTCTTGCAAAGTCGCATTTTGTCGATATGCCGCTATCAACTATTCACTATTCGCTATTCGCTGTTTTTTAACAGAACGCATTATTTAATAGCGAATAACCAATAGTTGATAGCGAATAGGTTTCAAATTCGCTGATTTCATCAATACCAAAAAAATATTGTGTATATTTTCATTGTTCACTTTTCTTTTTGTCTTCTTCGGCTTTGTATTTTTCGAGTTGTTTTTTATAATCACGACAATTTTTTGCCATTTCCTCTTTTTTGTTCGGGTTATTTTCGTTCTTTTCTAAATCTTTTTTGATGCTTTCACGAATCTTGTTGAAATAAAATTCGCGCGTCGCTTTAACAAAGTAATTTTCATCTTCGGATTTTGTTTGTTCGGCAAAAAAATCAAACAATTCATCACATTCGGGAATGCCGATGCGCTCTTCGCTGACGGTTTCATCAGACGGATTGTCGGAAGTAGATTTTTCTTTAGAAGTCGTTTTATTATCGTTTTTGGGCGAGTCCGACAAAGGATTGTAAAAACTGCAACCCAAAACAAGCGTCAATAAAATCAAAAATGCGGTCAAAAAACTATATTTGTTTTTCATATTTCCTCAAATCATTACGGGTTATATGTTGCCAACCCACCGTTTGACAATTGAACAATCAATTGTCGGATTGGTTGAAGGAATAATTATTCCTTATCCTTCATCTGCTTGAGTATTTCGCTGATTTCTTCCATCTGTTTAATCGGCAAGTCTTTGACAATTTCGGAGATTGTCGGCGCAGATTTTTCGCGCATCAGAGATTTTAACGCTTGATTTTCCGACAACGCCGGAGAATGTGGCGTAGTTTCCCATTCAAACAAATCATTCGGCGTGCAATTGAGCAACACACAGAGTTTTTCAATGTGTTTGAGTTTGATTGCTTGCACGTTTCCGTTGAAAAAATTGTTCGCCGTCGAACGAATAAACCCATTCTTGACCATAAAAACCCAAGGTTGCCGAATCCCGCGCAAATTCATTACCCGCATCACATTAAAACGAAGCATAATTTCTCCTTATCTTTTGAACTATATCAAAACCAATTTGAAGTTTAACATAACAATATTGAAATTTAAACGAACTATTTTAAAATTATACTCGTCAGTAATAATATTTAACTAATCAGTTTTTAATTTTACACAATCGGTAAGTAAATTAAATCAATCAGC
>JANOXW010000814.1:0-3451 GCA_031418635.1 Acidobacteriota bacterium | reverse complement strand
AAACTAAAAGAGGTCAAACTACCGCAAACGGAAGGTTAAAAATTTAAGGCAAGCAAGAAAGGGCGAGGAACGCTATGAATTCATTTCCACAACATTTGACACGATCTCAAAATTATTTGAAATTGAATTTTGAAGAAGTCGTTGGTGGCGGCGTGTTCGTTCCGCCGACAATATAGCTGTCTCGCGCTCTGACTATAAGATTCGGGCGGTCAACGCGCACTTTTATTTGTTTGCGTTGTCCGGCTTGTCCGGTGTCCGAAGGGTAATAGCCGATGTTGTATTGACGGCGAAGTTCTTCGGCAATGCCTTCAAAAGCGGCGGTTAAATCTACACTTGTCGAGCCGGCTTTGAAAACTCTGCCGCCGGTAACTGCTGACAAATCGTCGAGATACTTTCTTCCGAGAGCATACGCCGCACTTGAAGTTCCTTGCGGACCTAAAACGCCGCCACTGCCCGGAAATGGAATATTGATACCACCATTTCTGCGGCTGTTGTCAAAAAAAGTATTGAAATATATCGGGAAAATCAACGAGTCCGATTCTTCGGCTAGGCGCAAGGTGCTGTCATAACTGCTTTTGTAAGAAGTCGTGTCAACGCCGTCGGTAAATAAGACAATTGCTTTGCGCCCTTGAATTTTACTGAGTTTTTTGCGAAGCGCGTCGTCAACCGCGTCATAGAGCGAAGTTCCGTTGCCAAAATCCGCTTTGCGAATCGCCTTGTAAAGTTGTTCGCGGTCATTGGTCGGTTTGCTCAAAACGTGAACGCTTTGGTCAAATTCGATGACCATCACGCTGTCTTGCGCCTTGAGTTGATTGACAAACGCGATTGCGCCGTCTTGAATTTCATTGATTTTAAACGCGGTCGAAGGGCTGACATCAATCAGTAAAACAACCGTGAACGGCTGTTCGGTAGTTGCCAAAAAAGCGACTTCCTGTTCTTTGCCGTCCTCGAAAATCTTAAAATTTTCCTGTTTCAGATTCGGAATATACAGACCGTTGCGGTCAAACACGGAAACCGGAATAGTTATCAAACTCGTATCAACCTTCAAAACTTCTGTTTCATCGCCGATTATTTCGTCATTATTTTTTGTGTTTTCGGTTGAATTTTTAGATTTAAGCACGGGTTTTGAATTATCATTTCCGCCGCGCAAACTCGGCAAAGGAATTATCGAACGGGTTTTATTTGGTGATGACTCGGAATAATTCGGCTCTTTTTTAACTTCGACCGTTGGCGTAGAAGTTGGCGCAGGCGTAACTCTTCTGCCTGATTGCGCTGAACTAATGGTAAAAAGACTCAAAACTATTAACCAAATTAAACCAAATTTTTTCATTGTAAATTCTCTCCGTTTTAGATAAGACCAAGCGTTTTGGATTTTAGATGCCTCAGACTTGCAAAAAGGTTTATTTAATTGTCTAAAAAATGCTTTCAATCATCACGCCGTTTGCTTTTAATCTCGCGTTGATGGTTTTGGCAAAATCGAGTGCGTGTGCGCCATCGCCGTGAATGCAGACGGTTTCCGCCCGCAGTTGCATCGTTTCGCCATCGGTTGCCGTAACCGTTTGCGCGGAAAGCATCTGCCAAACTTGCGCGACGGCTTTTTCCATGTCTGTGATTAAAGCGTTCGGCTGACTTCGCGGCGTTAAACTTCCGTCGGCTTGATAGGTTCGGTCGGCAAAAACTTCCGACGCGGTTTTTAGTCCGATTTTTTCGGCTTCGGAAATCAAATAACTTCCCGCAAGTCCGTATAAAGTCAAATTTTCATCAATCGCTTTGACCGCTTTGGCAATCGCTTCGGCTAAATTCGCCTCCTTCGCGGCTTGATTATAAAGTGCGCCGTGCGGTTTGACGTGATGAAGTTTGCCGCCCGACGCTTCGCAAATTCCTTTGACCGCCGCGACTTGATAAAGCACAATGTCGAAAACTTCCGCCGCCGACATTTTTATTTCACGTCTGCCAAAGCCTTGCAAATCGGGAAAAGACGGATGTGCGCCGACGGCTACGCCTTTGGCAATCGCCTTTTCAATCGTTTGACGAATAACCGTCGCATCGCCCGCGTGGAAGCCGCAAGCGACATTAACACTCGACACAAAATTCATCAACGCCGCGTCATTGCCCATCTTCCACGCGCCGAAACTCTCGCCCATATCGCAATTTAAATCAACGGAAACCATATTTACAACCGATTTTTAGCCAACTAACATCTCGTTCAAATTCTAATAATAAATCTTCCGCTTCGATTAACGAAATTAGCTCAAAATTTACTTTATCATTCGGACTGAGTTGAGCAAGAATCGGTAAATCTACGCTTGCAACGTGCGCGATGCGTGGATAACCGCCCGAAGTTTGATGGTCAGCCATCAGAACAATCATCTGTCCGTCGGGCAAAAGTTGGATTGTCCCGAAATCAATTGCCGATGAAACCATTTCTAATTCATCAAGCAAATATAGCGGTTCGCCCTTTAGACGAAAGCCCATTCGGTCTGATTCGGGGCAGATTGTAAAATTTTGCTTGAAAAAAACTTGTTCGCTAAAAGCCGTCAGCGATGCAAATTCTGCGCCCGCGATGACGCGAATTTTTGCCACAGATTTCTGATAGTTGGCAGTCAAATTATATGAAATTTTGTTTTCTGTCCTTTGTCCTTTGTCCTTTGTCCTTTGGTTAAAAGATAATCTATCGCCTTTGTTTAAGGCGCGTCCTTTAAAACCGCCGATGTTGGCAAGCAGATTTGTGCTGGCACTTTCCAGCCATTTTTCGATAGCAAAACCGCCTTTGATTGCCAAATATGCGCGACTGCCGAAAATTTGTTTGTCAAACTCTAAAATACTTCCCTTTTTGACCAAAACACATCGCCAATTTTCGATTGCTTTATCATCGAGTTTTGCGCCAAAATCCGCGCCGCCAAGCGCGATTAGCGCATCTGCCTCAAACTCCAAAACAGGTGCGGTAAAGTGCATTTCCAAAACCGCTTCGCTTTCATCATTGCCAAGCAACATATTGATTAAACGCACCGCTTGTTTGTCCATCGCGCCGCTTTGATTGATGCCGAACCGCCGAAAACCGTTTCGCCCCAAATCTTGAATCGTCGCCAGAAATCCGCTTTTTTGCACGAGAATACTCACGCTCTTTATATTATGCCGAATTCTATTTGAAAAGAAGTTTTACCTGAAAATAATTGAATTGATGTTATAATTTGCGTAGTTGTTAAATTGTAAAATCATAAAAAATTATGTCGGCTAGACCAAAAAGAAAATATATTGCGCCGGAAGGATATTTGGCGTTGGAAAGAAAGGCACTTGAAAAGCACGAATATTTTGACGGCGAGATATTCGAGATGGCAGGAACAAGCGAAGAACACGCCAGTATATCTTCAAATATTAACGCATCTTTGCACTTTCAACTTAAAAAGCGTCCGTGCAAATCTTACCAATCCGATTTGCGTGTGCATATTCC
>JANOXW010000813.1:0-1703 GCA_031418635.1 Acidobacteriota bacterium | reverse complement strand
AAATCAGGATTGTCGAACACCGCTCCGTAAGCGTGCGCCAGCGAATAACCGAGTTCGCCGCCCTCGTGTATCGAGCCGGGCGTTTCCGGCGCGACATGGCTTGGGATTCCGCCGGGAAACGAAAACTGCTTGAATAATTTTTGAATGCCGTCAGCGTTCTGCGAAATATTCGGATAAACTTCGCTGTAAGTTCCTTCGAGATAGACATTGGCGACGATTCCGGGTCCGCCGTGTCCGGGTCCGGCGATGTAAATCATATTCAAATCGTGCGTTTTTATTAAACGATTCAGATGAACGTAAATAAAATTCAGTCCGGGCGTGGTTCCCCAATGTCCGAGCAGTCGCGGATTAACGTGTTCGATTTTCAACGGTTAGCGCAACAGCGGATTATCGAGTAAATAAATCTGCCCAACCGACAAGTAATTTGCCGCCCGCCAGTAGGCATTAATTTTTCGGATTTCATCCGCATTCAACAATTGTTGATTTTCAATTTCATTCATATTGTTTTTACCGAGTTTTCACATTGTCGCAAACATCGCAACGGCGGCGGCAGTCATAATCACCGCTGTTGCCCAACCTAAATACCGGAGCGGGCGCGAGCTGACGCGGCTGCCCATTATTTTCCGATTGCCGTTTAATAGAACGACAAGAACGATTAGCGGCGGCGCGAGTATGCCGTTGAGAACCGCCGAGTAAAAAAGCATTTTCACGGCGTTAAAACCGAAGAAATCCAGGCTCATACCGAGCAGCATCGCAACTGCCACAACCGCATAAAATCTGGGCGCAATTCGCGGTCGGTCTTCTAAAGAAGCGTGCTGCCACGTTTCGGCTTCGGCAACGGCGTAAGCCGCCGAACCTGCCAGCACCGGAACAGCCAGCATTCCCGTTCCGACGATGCCGAGCGTAAATAATAAGTAGGCTCCGTTTCCGGCTAACGGGCGCAAAGCCTCCGCCGCTTGCTGCGCCGTTTCGATGTTAGTTTGCCCGCTCGCATTGAGGGTCGCGGCAGTCGTCAGAACGATAAAATACATGACGATGTTAGCGAAAAACATCCCCGTAAAAATATCCGTTCGCGCGGCTCGCAATTCTTCGTCGGTCGCGCCTTCGCGCTCCTTCACCGTGTTTCTGCCGTGCGCCCGTTCGTCTTCGACTTCCTGCGAGGCTTGCCAGAAAAAAAGATACGGCGAAATAGTGGTGCCTATAATAGCGACAAAGACTGCCAGAAACTGACTTGACCAGACGACGCGCGGCACAAAAGTCGCTTTCAGGACGGCAATCCAATCCGGCTGAGCGAGAAACGTCGTTATCACATAAGCGAATAAAACCAGCGTCAGCCATTTGAAGATGCGTGCGATGTGGCGATACGAAGAGAAAAAGAGCAGAGAAATAATCAACGCGGTAAAAACCGGTGTCCAGTAATACGATTTGATTCCCGTCATCATTTCGGACGCTTCCGCCATCCCGCCCAAGTCCGCGCCGATGTTGAAAACATTCGCCACAATCAAAAGAGCGCAAGCTCCCCACAAAACCCAGCGCGGATAATGAATTCGCACGACACCCGCCAGCCCGCGCCCCGTCACCAGACCTAATCTGGCGCACATCAACTGCACGGCAACCATCAGCGGGAAAGAGAAGAGCGACATCCAGAGCGGCAGATAGCCGAAAGCCGCGCCCGCCGTCGCATGAGTCGAGATGCCCGAAGG
>JANOXW010000812.1:0-4691 GCA_031418635.1 Acidobacteriota bacterium | reverse complement strand
CGAGAAACTCTTTGCGCGAATCGCTCCCGACATTTTCAAAACGACACTTTCCGCACTTGAAAAAGAAGGCAAAATCGCAGCGGAAAAAGATATTGTCCGACTTGCTTCACACAGCCTTGAACTTTCCGCCGAAGAAAAATTTCTGCGCGAAAGATTTGAGAAAATTTACAAAACTGCTAATTTGGAAGTTCCAAAATTGGACGATGCTTGTTTAGAAGCGATAAAAAATACTAAATTAACCAAAGAACACGCCCGCAAGATTTTTCAGCTTTTATTAAATGCGGGCGAAATAGTCAAAATTACCGAAGAATTTTATTTTGGACGCGAGGCGATTGATAATTTGGTTAAAGCGTTGAAAAAATTTGCCGACCAAACATCTGACCGCCTGATTGATGTGCCGATGTTCAAAGACATCGCAGGAATTTCGCGCAAATATGCGATTCCGCTTCTCGAATATTTTGACCGCGAACGAATTACACGGCGGGCGGGCGATAAAAGATTGGTTTTGTAATCTGAAACGCGAGATAAGAAAATTGCCACAAAAAGACACAAAATACGCAAAAAAAGCAAAAAAGTTTTTGTGATTTCTGTGTCTTTTTATGGCAAAAATAATCTAAAAATTTTTATGGCAATCATCGGCATTGTAGCAACAGCACAAAATTTCGCTATCGGAAAAGACGGCAAATTGCCTTGGCATTATTCGGCGGATTTGAAGTTTTTTAAGCAAACAACTTCGGGAAATGCGGTTTTGATGGGTTTTAGAACTTGGCAATCAATCGGCAAACCGCTACCGAAACGTTTGAATATCGTGTTGAGCCGCAAAAACAACATCGAAAATCAACTAGACGTTTTACTTTTGCGAAGCAAGGCGGAAATTTTGGCATTAGCCCAATATTTGAATTGTGATTTATTTATTATCGGCGGTGCAAACACTTATAAAAATTTCGCTGATGCGATTGAAAAATGGATTGTTACAGAAGTTCCGCAATCGGTTGAAAACGCTGATACTTTTATGCCGCGAGATTTTTTGAATGGATTTGAAGTAAAAGAAACAATCGAACTTGAGAACGATTTGCGCGTAAAAATCTACGAAAAGTAGCAAAAAAGAAGCACAAAAATCCTGTCCGCCATTGCTGACAGATGACAAGATTTTTTATTTTGTTCAAAGTTTAGTGGGCAGAATTTCTGCGCTTTTGCCTAATTCTTCATTTCAGCATCAGGTTTCGACATCTCTTTTTGCTTATCGGTCAATTCGATGCCCATTTTTTCGAGTGTTACTTTATTAAGTGTGCCGGTAACTTTTACGCCGTTTGCCTCTTGGTATTTTTTCAAGCCGGCGCGGGTTGTGTCGTCGAGTTTGCCACTTTCCTCGACTTTCAAAATCTTTTGCGCCTGCATAACTTGTTCTTTGTTGGCGCGGAAAATCGTGCGTTTCGGCTTTTCCATTTTGTCTTTCTCAGCACTTGCGAAAGAACTAGGTGATACGGGAATTTCCTTTTGTTTATCAGTTAATTCGATGCCCATTTTTTCAAGCGTCGCTCGGTTTAGCGTGCCGGTTGCTTTTAAGCCGTTTTCGGGTTGATATTTTTTAATAGCCGCACGGGTTTCGGTGTCGAGTTTGCCGCTTTCGGCTACTTTCAACATCTTTTGTGCTTGGATAACTTGTGCTTTGTTGGCGCGAAAGATTGGCTTTTTAGTCTTGGTTTCGGTTTCGGGCTTGGTTTCGGTGTTTTTGTCCATCGCCGGTTTTGTTTGCGCGTTGATAGAAACGCCAAACAAAATGAATGCGATAATAATTAAAGTAAATTTTTTCATTTTTTTCTCCTCTTGAGTTTTTGGCTGACAGTAATTCAAAAACAATACCCCTGAGCTATGCGAAGACCTGCTCTGCATTATTTCCGAATTACTTAATAAGGGGTTTCCGCTAATGAGTATTGAACGAATTGAAAAATCTGTCAAATCTTTATTGAAAAAAAGTTGGTTTTATCGGGTTTTAAGCTATGATGTGAAGTATCGGAGAATTTTATGGCGTGGATTAAGGTGATTGACGAAACAGAAGCAGAAGGCAATCTAAAAGAGATGTATGCAAAAATGGTTGAACCGTCGGGCGGCGTGGACAATATCTTGAAAATTCACAGCTTAAATCCCGCATCTCTGATGGCTCATTTCGATTTATACAAAACGCTGATGCGCGGCAGTCGTGATTTGTCGCGTATCCGGCGTGAGATGATTGCGGTTGTCGCCTCGTCGCTTAACCGTTGTGAATACTGAGTGAAACATCACGGGGCGGGACTCCGTAAATTGACCAAAGATGAAGCGTTGGTCGAACAGTTAATCAAAGATTTTCGCCAATCTGATTTGAGCAAAATGGACAAGGCAATGCTTGAATACGTCGCTAAACTGACGCTAGAACCTTGGAATATGAAAGAATCGGATGTTATCGCTTTGCGCGAAAACGGCTTTAGCGACACCGCGATTTTAGACATCAATCAGGTTACAGGTTATTATGCCTTCGTCAACCGACTGGCTGACGGATTAGGTGTCGAATTGGAAAATTTTTGGAAGTAAAAGCAGATTTTGTTATATTTTACAAACCAACAATCGGAGAAATTTCTATGTTCAAAATAATTTTCTTTTCTTTAATTATTACATTTTCATTTTTAACGATAATCGCGCAAGACGTTGCCGACAATGTTGCCAAAGCGAAAACATTTGTTGATTTGCTTGCGAAAAAAGATTTTCAGGCGGCTGAAAATTATTTTAGCGATGAGGTGAAAGCAAAACTTACAGCGGCAAAACTTGAGGAAGTTTGGAATTCGCTACCTTCGCAAGTGGGAAATTTCAAACGTCAAACTGATGTCAAAACGGAAAACGTCAAGGACGCGGAAATCGTTATTATAACGGTCGAGTTTGAAAAAGCGAGTCTTGATTTTCAAATGAGTTTTGATAAAAACGGCAAAATCGGCGGATTGTTTTTCAAGCCTGCTCAAACTTCTAATCAAAACGCCGAAACTTATAAAATTCCCGACTATGCTAAAGAAAATTTGTTTCAGGAAAAAGAGATTACAGTTGGTTCGGGCGAATGGACATTGCCCGCGACTTTGACAATGCCGGTTGGCAAAGGGAAATTTCCAGTTGTTGTTTTGGTTCACGGTTCGGGCGCGAGTGACCGCGATGAAACGCATGTAAATCGTGCCAATAAACCTTTTAAGGATTTGGCTTGGGGGTTGGCTTCCAAAGACATCGCCGTTTTGCGCTATGAAAAACGAACTAAACAATATGGAAGCAAATTTGCCGCGAACAATAAATTTACAATACAAGATGAAACGGTTGATGACGCGCTTCTAGCGGTTGAAATGTTGCGGAAAACAGAGGGAATTGATAAGCAAAAAATCTATGTTCTCGGACATAGTTTGGGCGGATATGTGATTCCGCGCATCGGCAAACGCGATAAACAAATCGCCGGACTCATAGTTTTTGCTGGACTAACAAGACCGATTGAAGATGTTTTTCTCGAACAAAATACTTATTTTGCAATGCTCGACGGCACGATTTCAAAAGAGGAACAAACCGAACTCGACAAACTCAAACAACTCGCCGATAAAATAAAATCGTTGAAAGAATCAGACTTAAATTCGTCGGAGTTTTATATCGGTGCGCCCGTTGCCTATTGGCTCGATTTGAAAAATTACAATCCGCCGTTGGAAGCCAAATCTTTGCGACAGCCGATTTTAATTTTACAAGGCGAACGCGATTATCAAGTTACGCTGACGGATTTTCAGAATTGGAAAAAAGCGCAAACAGACAAACGAAACATAACTTTCAAATCTTATCCGCAACTCAATCATTTGTTTATGACCGGAACAGGCACACCAAGTCCCGCAGATTATGAAAAAACTAATCACGTTTCGGCGGAAGTGATTAGCGATATTGCCGATTGGATTTTGAAAGCGAAGAAAAAATGAATTCAGAACGGGCGCATTTATGAGTGAAATACGTTAGCACACAGACAAGTTTCGTGTTCCCTTCGAGTTGTCTAATACGCAATTTTTCACGCCTCAAGCCTAATGGCATTAAGTTGAGGTGGTTCAATAAAAGTGGAGAGAAAACTGTCTTTGGTAGAATATCAAATATATGTGGAAAAAAATATGATGATGAATTTAAGCGCAATGCTGGCAGGAAAGTTCTTTATGGTCAATCAGGGCTTTGCCTAAAAACCCTACTTTCCCACAGGGTTTTTAGGCAAACTTAAACACTTTTTAGGCAGACTCTACTTCATTCCAAAAATCAGGCTTAATTCCAAGTTCAAACATTTCTTGAATCAAGCAACATATATTATGTGCCAAAACTTTACAAAGTGCGAAATGTTCTTCAAAAGCCTTTAACGGTAATGCCGTTTCCTCAATCATCATTTGCAGATATGGCGTAAAGGCTTCATTGGCAAAATAATTGAACAGACTGTTATAGTTCGGAACTTTGGAGATATAACCTTTGTTGTGCGATTCGCTCAAATCTGTCATAAAACGTCTGCCCGAAAAGGTTGAATAAACTTTGAAAACGCAAGCAAAAAGCATATCTTCAAAGGGCAAACGTGGTCTGCCGTTACTTTGCGACGGTTCGCCGATGCCTTTGCAGAGTTCCCAAAGGATTCTTTGAAATTCGGCTTTTTCGCTTGTTTGGGCTTTATTGTA